>CAJLVJ010000015.1 GCA_905210085.1 uncultured Collinsella sp.
CTGGTGATCTCCGCCTTGAGAGGGCGGCGTCCTAAACCGCTAGACGAACGGGCCACATGACATCTGCACTGCCGTGCTGCGAGGAAATATATTACGGGACAAAAAACGTCAGCGCAAGAAGAAATTCCAAATTGCCCAAATTTTGTCGGCAGGTTATGGAACACGCAGGTAAACTGGGTAGCTAATTCAAGTTGAGATGTACCAAAAGAGCTTCGCGCTCGTTGGGAATGTTGTCTTCGATCACGGCGTCGAGGGCGGAGTTGAGAAGCTGACCCAGTTCCGGCCCGGGCTTGACTCCGGCACGGATCAGGTCGCCGCCGTTGATGGCGAGCATCTTGAGCGTATGGGGCTCCCCTGCCTTCAGCAGCTCGTGCGCCAGCGCGCGCATCTCCTCAATCGTCTCAACGTAATAGAAGCACGATGGGGCCTTGCCAAGCGTGTCAGCACGCTTGAGGTCCATGAGCTCGTCAATCAGGCGGGCCGTGTCGACGCCCTCACCCGAAAGCGCGCGCATCATATTGAGCAGGCAGGAGCGCTCGGGGCGCAGCGGCTTATCGTGATATTTGATGAGCAGGCAAACGTCGCGCACCAGGTCGTGCGAGAGTGCCAGGCGATCCATAATGACGCGCGCTTTCTTGGCGCCGAGCTCGGGATGACCGTAGAAGTGTCCGCTGCCGGCGTGATCGACCGTAAAGCACTCGGGCTTGGAGACATCGTGCAAAAACGCCGCCCACATAAGGCTCGACGATGGCGCGACGCCGTCGCACAGCGCCAGCTCCCCTGCCACCGTCAGCACACGGGCGATATGCTCGTAGACGTTAAACGCATGATAGACACTTCGCTGATCAAACCCGCGACCCGCTGCCAACTCGGGCACAGCGGCGCAGATGAGCTCAGGGTAGCGCAACATGGCGTCTCCCCCGTGACCGGTCGAAAGAATGCCCTCGAGCTCAATACCCACACGCTCGCGCGCTACGGCATCGAGCAGCGGCGCGCACTCGGCAAGCGCACGCTTGGTCTCGGGCTCAATCATAAAGTCCAGGCGGCAGGCAAAGCGCACCGCGCGCAGCATGCGCAGGGCGTCCTCGTTAAAGCGACGCTTGGGATCGCCGACAGCGCGAATCAGCTTGCGCTCCAAGTCACCCTGGCCGTCGTAGCGGTCGACAAGCCCGCGCTCGGGATGCCAGGCCATGGCGTTGACGGTAAAGTCGCGGCGCGCCAGATCGTCCTCGAGCGAGGCGGCGCGCTCGACGCTCTGAGGATGGCGCCCATCGGTATAGAAGCCATCCAGACGGTACGTGGTGACCTCGATACGCTCGCCATCGGAAATAGCCGTGATTCCGCCAAATTTAATGCCCGACTCCACAACCACGATGCCGGCGGCCTCGAGCGCCGCCTTGGACTCCTGCCACAGGCCGCTACAGCACATATCAACATCGTGGCTGGGGCACCCCATCAGGGCGTCGCGCACCCAACCGCCCACGTACCAAGCCTCAAGACCAGCCGCCTCAAGCGCGCGCAGGACGCGTAGGGACGCATCGGACGGTTGCGTACCGTTGAGCGAAACATTGCACATGCCTGTGGCCTCCTGCGACTATCAAATTGGCTATCGATTGCGTCTGCAAGAAGTCTAGCAAGAAACAGCCTCCACTGCACACGCAAGTCCGATAAACAAAAACGCATCCGTCCTAGTCTAAGACGGATGCGAAATAATCAAACTAGTCAGGCAAGGTACAGGGACTAGCAGACCTGGCGAACCTCGATGTGCTTCTTATATTCGTCCACCTTGGCAAAATCGCCCAGACCGGGGCACTCGACCACGTTGGCGCCGGTGGCCATCGACAGGCGCAGGGCGTCCTCGACGCGCTCGGGGGCGTCGTGCCACACGGACAAGAAGGCAGCGAGCGAGGAATCGCCGGCGCACACCGTCGACAGCAGCTTGACGTCGAAGGTGCGGTTGGCAAACCAGATATGCTCGCCGTTGGAGAAGTACGCGCCGTCGCCACCGAGGGTCAGCAGCACGTTCTTGGCGCCCTTGGCGTGCAGCTCGGCCATCGCGCCCTTGACGGACTCGTCGTCGCCACCGCTCACCTTGATGCCAAAGATGTCGAGCAGCTCGTCATCATTGGGCTTGATCAGCAGCGGCTCCATGGCAATGAGGTCTGCCAGCTGATGGCTCGAGATGTCGAGGACAAACTCGGCCCCCTTGGCCTTGACACGGCGCAGGACCTCGGCCAGGAAGCCCTCGGAAGTGTTGGGAGGCAGCGAGCCGCTGATGACCAGGCAGGTCATGTCATCGAGCGAATCGATGAGCTCATACATCTCCTGCTCGTTGGCCTCGTTGATGGCGGCACCGGCGTTGACCATGTTGTACTCGGTGTCGGGGCCGGCATTGAGGAACACGTTGACGCGCGTGATGCCGTCGGTCCACACGGGCTTGACGGGCACGCCCAGGGCCTCGGCGCCCTTGACGATAAACTCGCCCGAGAAGCCAGCGAAAAAGCCCAGGATCGTGGTGCCGACACCGTAGTGGTCAAGCGTAAACGAGACGTTGAGGCCCTTGCCGTTGGGCGTATAGACGGCGTTGCGAGTACGCGTGACGGTGTTGGCAGCAAGGCCGTCGCAGGCGATGTTGTAGTCAATGGCGGGATTTGCAGTGAGCGTGTAAATCATGAATGTTCCTTTCACGAAGCAACGTGTTAATGAAAGTATATTCCACGCATCGGTAAAAGGCTAGGACAACTCGGTGAACGGTGTGGAAGCGATGAAGTACGGCAGGACATCTCTCCCCTATGACGGAACAAAAAGGCGCCCTGGCCGAAACCGGGGCGCCGCATGCGCACGAATATGTCGCGTTTCGATTACTGACGATCGAGCTTGCGGACAGCAACGCGCTTGCTGTACTCGTCGACGTGACCAAAGTCGCCAATACCGACGGACTCGGCGACGTTGGCGCCGGTGGCCATAGCGAGCTTCATGGCCTCCTCGACGTTGTCGCGATCCCTGTACCACTTGTGCAGGAACGCAGCGAGGGTGCAATCGCCGGCGCAGACGGAAGAAACCAGCTTGATGTTGAACTCACGCTTGGCGTACCAGATGTCCTCGCCGTTGGAGAAGTAAGCGTCGCCGCGGCTACCGCGGGTGAGCAGCACGTTCTGAACGCCAGCGTCGTGAGCCATCTTCATGGCAACGCGAACCTCGTCGTCGGTATCGACCGGCACGCCGAAGATGGCCTTCATCTCGTGATGGTTCGGCTTGATGAGCAGCGGCTTCTTGTGAGCGAGCTCCTTGAGCTTGTCGGAGGACAGGTCCAAGACGACGTCGGCGCCACGAGCCTGAGCGTGCTCCATGACCTGAGCCAGGAAGTCAGGCGTAGCTTTGGGAGGCACGGAGCCGGAAACGATCAGGCACTCGAGATCGCCCGCGGTGTCCAGGATGTTGTAGAGCTCCTCCTGGTGCTGCGGCGTGATCGGAGCACCCGGGTTCAGGATGCCGTACTCGTGCTGGCCATCGTTGACGTAGGTGTTAATGCGCGTGATACCGTCGGTCCAGACCGGGCGGCAGAGGCAACCCAGGTTCATGACCTCCTCGACGATGAACTTGCCCGTGAAGCCAGCGAAGAAGCCGAGCGCGACGGTGTCGACGCCCATCTTCTTAAAGGCGAAGGACACGTCGAGGCCCTTGCCGTTAGCCGTGTAGCTGGCCGAGCCGGTGCGGACGTTCTCGTCGGGCTCGAGCGGAGAGCTCGAAACCGTCATGTCGACAGCCGGGTTAGCGGTTAGCGTGTAGAACATTTACAGTACCCCCTGTATATGTGAGGGCCGCGTGGCCGGCCCATTCCAACCACGCGGTTACCTCTGATACCAAATTAACGAGCTGCGGACTCGAGCAGTGCCTTGACCTCGGCGGCGGTGTTGCAGGCGAGCGCCTTCTCGGCGAGCTCGTCGCACTCGGCCTTGGTCCACTGGCTGATGGTCTTGCGGGCGCGCAGGATCGACGGAGCGCTCATCGAGAACTCCTCCAGGCCCCAGCTGATCAGCAGCGGCTCGAGCAGCGGATCGGCAGCGGCCTCGCCGCACATACCGACCATGATGCCGGCCTTGACGCCGCTCTCGATGATGTTCTTGAGCGAGCGGAGCACGGCGGGATAGTACACCTGGTACAGGTTAGAGATGGTGTCGTTGCCACGATCGGCGCACATGGTGTAGCCGATGAGGTCGTTGGTGCCGATGGAGAAGAAGTCGGCGACCTCGGCCAGACGGTCTGCGAGCAGCGAAGCGGCGGGCGTCTCGACCATGATGCCGACCTCGATGTTCTCGTTGAACTTGCGACCCTCTTCGGTCAGCTCGGCCTTGCACTGCTCGACGAGCTCCTTGACAGCCAAAACCTCCTCGACGCAGGTGACGAGCGGGATCATGATCTTGACGTCACCGAAGGCGCTAGCGCGCAGCAGAGCGCGGAGCTGGACCTTGTACTGGTCGGGATTGGCCAGGCAGTAACGCACGGCGCGGAAGCCCATGAAGGGGTTATCTTCCTTGACCATGTGCAGATACGGAATCTCCTTGTCGCCACCCACATCGAGCGTGCGGATGATGACCGGAGCACCCTTGAGCGCGCTGGCGACCTTACGGTAGGCGTTGAACTGCTCCTCCTCGGAAGGAAGCTCAGCAGAGTCCATGAACAGGAACTCGGAGCGGAACAGACCGATGGCCTCGGCGTCGTGATCGAGCGCGTTGGGCACGTCATCGGGGTTACCGATGTTGCAGGCGATGATCTTCTTGATGCCATCGGCAGTCACGGACGGCTTGCCACGGAAGGCCTCGAGGGCTGCCTTCTCGGCAGCGAAGGCCTCGGCCTTGGCGGTGTAGGCGGCGAGCGTCTCCTCGTCGGGATCGGCCTCGACGATACCCTTGCCACCGTCGACGACAACGGTCATGCCGTTGCGCAGCGCGGTGCAGCTGTTGGAAACCGAAAGGACAGCCGGGATCTCGAGGGCGCGCGCGATGATCGCGGAGTGCGACGTGCGGCCACCGGTCTCGGTGACGATACCGGCAACGTGGGCCTTATCGATCGTGGCGGTCATGGACGGCGTAAGGTCGTGCACGACAACGACGGTGTTCTCGGGCAGGACGGAGAGGTCGACGACCTCCTTGCCCAGCAGCTCGGCCAGAATACCGGTGCGGATGTCGGCGATGTCGGCCGCGCGCAGACGGAACATCTCGTCGTCCATGGACAGGAACATGTTCTCGAACATGGTCGAGGTGTCCATGAGCGCCTGCTCGGCGCAGGTGCCGCCGTCAATGGCGGCGTTGATGGCGTCGGTCATGCCCGGGTCCTGAGCCAGGACAATGTGTCCGCTCATGATCTCGGCCTCGGCCTCGCCCACCGTCTCCTTCATGTGGTCGGCCTGAGCCTGGGTCTTCTCGCAGAAGACCGAAAGAGCGGACTGATAGCGCTCCTTCTCTGCTGCCGAATCAGCAACCTCATGCGGCTCAAACGTCAAGTCGGGATCGACGGCGACCATGACGGTGCCGATACCGATGCCCTCGGAAGCGTTGACTCCCTGATACATTCCCATTCCTCTCTCCGTGTCATGTGATAAAGCGTTTTGCCATATCCATGACAAAAGAGCGCAGCTACCTTAAAACAGGTCACTGCGCTCCCAAATATGAACTTAGTTGTTCAACATGCGACCCGTTTGAGTTCTACTCGCCAAGACCGCTCTTGATGAGCTCGATGGCAGCAGCCAGAGCCTCAGCCTCGTCAGCGCCGTCGCACTTGACCTCGACCTCGGTGCCGCAGGGGATACCAGCAGCCATGAGGGCCATCGGGGACTTGCCGTTGACCTCCTTCTCGGGGGTGACGACCGTCACGTCGCAGGCGTACTTGCCCATGGTGGAGGCGAAGAGGCCAGCAGGACGCATGTGAAGACCCTGAGGATTAACGAGGGTAGCCTTCTCAGAAACCATAATTGACTCCTTTTTTGTGTTTAACCCCTGTCGACCATGCGACAGGAGCCATATTCACGACGTTGTTTATATTAACTCACATCAAACGGTTTTTCATTATGTTTCAGACGAATTATTGGACAGATGTGTTTGTCGTCCGCTTGCTCGCCGGGCGGGGCGATTAAGTTTGCTGCTCTACAGTCCTGCGCAAGACGGAAAGCACATTAAGTGCTTTCCTTTGCGTGCGGAACTCGCGATAAATCTCACAGGCCGCGCCCGGCCCTCTGTGGGCGAGCAGGCTGCGGAAACTCGGTCGGTCCAAAGTAATGTCGGCTGAAAGGAATTCTGGCTGATGATCTGATCGCGACAAGGACTCGATAGGCGGCCCCCTCTCTGCCCTCCCATAAGTTGCGGTGAAATAGGGACTGAATTTGGGGTTGAATCGTTTAAACAGTCCCTATTTCACCGCAACTTATGGGAGGGATAGAAAAAGGGCGGAGGCCCTGGAGAGGGGCTCCGCCTTATATACAGGGGGCGATGCTATTCGCGTACAGTGGAATTAGACCAGGCGGGCGTTGATCGTCTTGGCGATCTCGGCGGCGTCGGTAGAACCCTTGACGGAGGCACGGAAGTCCTCGTCCATGAGCGCCTCGGCGACCTTGGACAGGATCTTGAGGTGCGTAGTGCCGGCCTGAGCACCGGGGATGAGCAGGGCGATAGCCACGTTGACGGGAGCGCCGTCCATGGTATCCCAACCGGTCACGCCGGACTCGTCCTTGACGACGATGACGGCAGCCTCGGTAATGGCGTCGGACTTGGCATGCGGGATGGCGAAGCCCTCCATCATGCCCGTGGTACCCTCGGCCTCGCGGGCCAGGAAGGCGTTCATCACGGCGTCGGCGTCGCTTGCGATACCGGCCTTGACGGCCTGGTTGGAAACGAAGCTCAGAGCCTCGTCACGAGAAGCGAAGTCCTCGGCGACAAAGACATTCTCGACCTTCACGAAGTCGGCAGCCTCGGCCTTGGGGGCCTCGACGGCAGCGGCCTTGGGAGCCTCAATGGGCTTGGCGGCAGGAGCGGCCTTCTGGTTCTTCTCGAAGTCGTACTTCTTGAAGGCCACGAACAGGATGCCACCGACCACGGCGCCGATGAGGATCGCGAGGACCCACAGCGGACCGTTCTCGACAACGGGCAGGACCAGGAAGCCACCGTGAGGCGCCGGATCGTGAACGTTGAACATAATGGTCAGGATCGAAGCGATAGAGGAACCGAGCATCATGATGGGCATGACGGGCCAGATGTTCTTGGTCATGAACGGAATGGCGCCCTCGGTGATGTGGGTGCAACCAAGGATGAGGTTGACGACACCGGCGTCGTGATCCTCCTGGCTGAAGTACTTCTTGCCGACAACGACGGCAAAGGTGGTAATCAGCGGCGGAACGATGCAGGCGGCGGAGACGGCAGCCATGAAGTTGGTGCCGAAGTTGTAGGTATCGGTGCCAACACCGGCGGCCAGAGCCTCGGTGAGCATAGCGGTACCGGTGACATAAGCAGCCTTGTTGACCGGGCCACCCATGTCAAAGGCGCACATGCAGCCGATAGCAAGACCCAGGACAACGGCGCCAGAGGCGGACAGGCCCTTGAGGAAGTCCATCATGGCGGTGTTGATGGCAGCCATGGGGCCGGAAATGCCGAGCATGACCAGGCCGACGATGGCGGTCGAGAACAGCGGGTACAGGAAGATAGCCTTGAGGCCGTCCAGGTTCTTGGGCAGACCGGCAAAGACCTTCTCGAGCAGCAGGATGACATAACCGGCGAGGAAGCCACCGACGATGCCGCCCAGGAAGCCGAAGCCCACGCCGGCGCCACCGGCGTCGATCATGCCGGTCTCGGCGTTAACAGGCAGGCCCTGGATGGCGATCATACCAGCAACAAAGCCGGGGACGAGCGCCGGGCGCTTGCCGATGGACTCGGCGATGTAGGCGGAAAGCACCGGAACCATGAGGTTCATGGCGATGCCGCCGATGATCTTGAGCATCGCAGCAAAGCTGTTGTAGTCAGACGCCGTCGAATCGAAGGACGTAATGCCCCACAGGAACGAAACGGCGGTCAGAACACCACCAGCAACGACGAAGACCAGCATGTGGCTGACGCCGTTCATGAGGTGCTTGTAGATGATGTGGCCGATGGACTCCTTCTCCTCGACCTCGTCCTCGACATCGGCAGCGGCTGCAACCGTGCTGTCGCCCTTGGCGGCAAGCGCGCGGTCAATCAGCTTACCGGCGGCCTCAACGGACAGGGCCTTGGAAACACCAACGGAAACCATGGGCTTGCCGGCGAAACGCTCAGCCTGGACATCCTTGTCGGCTGCGACGACGACGGCCTTGGCACCAGCGATCTCACTCTTGGTGAGCTCGTTCTCGACACCGACCTGGCCATGAGTCTCGACCTTAATGGTCAGACCGCGCTCGGCAGCTGCCTTCTCCAGCGCCTCCTTCGCCATGAAGGTGTGCGCAATGCCGGTCGGGCAACCGGTCGCGGCGATGATGTCAAACTTAGCCATGTGTCCCTCCTTCTTGAGTACAGCGCCCGCGGGCGCTCCCCTACACGCGCTTCGATGCGCGTTTTTCCACAACTGAAAGATACCAACCTACCGTCCGCGTGAGAAGAGCTAAGGTGCAAATCTCCGGTGAAAGGTTCTTTCATAACCGTAAACGGTAAGTGAAAGTTTACCATCAACACTTGAAACGGCAAGGTGTATCTTGTAATTGAAAATGCCCGTATACTATGGCATTGCAAATCAAGCTAGATTTTCATGCCAACCAGGAGCCATCCATGACCGATAGTAGCAAGAGCGCACTTTCCCTCATTAGCACCCATCAGGGATACAGCGAGTCCGAGCAGCGCATTGTCGACTATATATTGGAGCACCAGTCCGAGGCGCCACGCCTCACGGCCGCTCAGCTCTCGCGCGCCGCCGCCACGTCAGAGGCGACCGTTTCGCGCTTCTGCCGCAAGCTTGGCTTTGGTAGCTTCCGCAGCTTTCAGTTTTCGTTGGCGAGGGATTTGGAAAGCCAGCGTAACGAGGGCCTGACTGACGAGGTCTCGCTCGACAATATGGAGCAGAGCCTCAAGAATATCCTGGCTGCCAAGGTGAGCGAGCTTAATGCGACCATCGACGGGATCGACCACGATACGCTGGCGGCTGTTGTGCATGCCCTTAAGCATGCAGGGGTTATTGAGTTTGCAGCTGTGGGCAATACGAACGCGGTCGCGCTCGATGCGACGTTTAAGTTTTCGCAGCTGGGCCTGCGCTGCATGGCGAGCACCATTAGCGAGACATCAATCGGCTTTGCGCTCACGTTACGCCCGGGTGACGTCATCGTGCTTATCTCAAACTCCGGCAAATCGCGCCGATTGAATCGCATGGCAAAAGCGGCTCGCAACTGCGGCGCAACCGTAGTCGTCATCAGCAGCGACAGCAAATCCCCGCTCGCGCGTCTGGCAGACTACACTTTTAATACCGTCAACCACGAAGCGCTGCTGACGACGGGCGACTTTGCGTTCTCTAAAATCAGCGCCACGATGATCATCGAAGTCATCTACAACTTCCTGCTGCCCGAGATTGAAGACGCGCGTGAGCATATCAGCTACTACGAGGAGCTCATCCAGCCGGATAAGGTCGTTGAGTAAAACGCGTAGTGGGACAAAAATTTCAGTCTATTTTGTCCCACCAACCCCGCTGATACGACCTAACCTCGAGCTTCTTCGAGCATCTGCTTTGCGTGCGCCAGGCTTGCCTCGGACTGATCGCCGCTCAACATGCGGGCAATCTCAGCGATACGCGCTTCACCGGTTACCTCGTCCAAATGCGTCTGGGGAACATCGCCCGGTTCCTTGCTGACAACATAATGCTTGTCGGCCATGACGGCGACCTGCGCCAGGTGCGTTACGACGATGACCTGATGTGTGGCGGCAAGGTCTGCCAGCACGCCCGCGAGCGCACGCGCCGTGGAGCCACCGACACCAGCATCGACCTCATCAAACACCAGCGTATCAACACCGTCCGCGTTACCGAGGACGACTTTGCTTGCCAGCATGACGCGGCTGAGCTCGCCGCCCGACGCAATGCGGCGCAGGGGACGTGGCGTCAAGCCGGCACCGCTGCGGTATAGCAGCTCGTAGCTCGAAGGACCAACGGGCGTCCACTCAGCACGGGGAAGATCGCGCGACTCCCAGACGAGCTCGGCGCTGCCCATCTCCAGGCGAGCCATCTGGCGGCAGACCTCGTGGCAGAAGCGAGGGGCCGCCGTATTACGGGCGCGCTTAAGTGCCTTGGCAGCGGCAAACAACTCGCGCTCGGCGCTCCCGAGTGCCTCACGCGCCTTTTTGATCTGCTCATCGCCATCATCGACCAGAGACAGCAGTTCTTGCGAGCGATCGCGCATGGCAAAAACATCGTCCATGGTGGGACCCCACTGACGCAACAGGCCCTTGAGGTCGGAATACCGCTCACGCATGCGAGCGAGCTCGCGCGGGTCGAAGGCGACGCCATCGCGATAGGCACGAAGCTCGTTCGCGCAATCCTCAAGTGAGATACAGGCATCCGAAAGCGCATCGGCAATGTCGCCGAGTTTGCGATCGACGGTAGCCATGCGGGAAAGCTCTGCCACGGCGCTGTTCATGGCATCGAGCGCTCCCCCTTCAGAGGCAAGCGATGCATGGGCATCGTTAGCCGTGGCAACCAGTACCTCGGCATGTTCGGAGCGCGGCAGCAGTTCCTCGAGTTCCTCATACTCGCCCGGCTTGGGGTCGACCTCGCCGATGCGCTCGAGGGCAAAACGCGCTTCCTCGACGCGACTCCCCTGCGCACGCGAGGCTTCCTCCACACGGCGAAGCTCCTTGGCGGCGGCACGCGAAGCCTTAAAGCAAGTGCGATACTTCTCGAGCGCCTCAAGCGCCGCGCGCCCAGCCCAAGCATCGACCATGGCAACATGGTGCGCCGGGTCGAGCAGGCGCTGATGTTCATGCTGGCCGCAAAGATCCATCATCACGCCAACGCGCTCCGAAAGCTCGCGCACGCTGGCGATGCGGCCGTCAATCTTCACTCGGCTACGGCCCTCGGCAGAAAGGCTGCGCTGCACGGTAAAACCCTCCGTGTCGTGTGGACCGTCGAACAGCCGCGCCTCGACGCTCGCCAGCGCCTCGCCCTCGCGCACCGTCGACGAATCCGCGCGCTCACCCAAAATAAGCTTGAGGGCCGAGAGCAGCGCGGTCTTGCCGGCGCCGGTCTCGCCGGTCAGGACAGTCAGGCCGGCACTCGGCACCAGCGTCGCCTCGCGAATGAGTGCAATGTTAGAAACCTGCAGCTCATCGATCATGACGGACTCCGTAGAATACGCGGCTCACCGAGTTATAGAAGCTCTCGGGACCGTAATCGAGCAGTAGCACATCTCCGGGCCCGCGGCGCACGGCCACGCTCTCAACGGTGCCATCGCAGGTAATAAACTGTCCATCGATAGCGATCGCCGGAACGCTCGGACGGTCATCAGACATAAAGATTTCGACGACATCACTCGGCGAAGTCAAAAAGGCGCGGGCCTGAATGGTGTGCGGCGCAATAGGTACGCAGACCATGCCCGTATAGTCGGGGCTCACAATGGGGCCACCGGCACTGAGCGCGTACCCCGTAGAACCAGTCGCCGTGGACACGACCACACCGTCGCCACGCAGGCGATCGATATGGTGGCCCGACACCGTGATGTCGAACTCGACCATATCGGACAGCGGACCGCGGGTAAGCGCCATGTCGTTGAGGGCGAAGGTGCGCACGACATCCTTTGTACCGTCTTCGCGCACGGACACGATATCCGCGGCGATGGTGGCGCGACGGCTCACGTGCAGCTCGCCGGAAAGGGCGTCGCTCACGACCTGCAGAATGTCGCGCTCCTCGGGGCTCGCAGCAGTTAAAAAGCCCAGGTGACCATAGGAAAGACCGAGGATAGGAATCTCGCGATGGTTGAGGATGCGGGCAGCGCGCAGCAACGTACCGTCGCCGCCGAGCGTAATGACCAGATCGGAGCCGTCAATATCAGGCGTGCTTTGAATCTTCGATCGCTGGTCGGCAGCCCATGCGACCTCATAGCCCTGGCGCGTCAGCCAAAGCTCGAGCATCAGGCCGCTCTCGACCGCCTCTTGCTTGTAGTAATTGGGAACCAGAAAGACCTTCATAGCGTTGCAGCTTTCTCGCTCAAAACCGATACCTGGGATTGCAGCTCGTCTTGCGAGCGGACGCCGGGGTCAAATCTCGTGCCGTACAGGAAAAACTCAACGTTGCCCTTGGCACCATGAATGGGTGACACGCACACATCGACCGGGAACAGGCCCTTGGCAGCAAAGAGTTCAACCGCCGCCACGAGTGTATCGCGGCGCACGGCGGGATCGGTCACAATGCCGCCCTCGCCCACCAGCGCCGCCGGAGCCTCAAACTGCGGCTTTACGAGCGTGCAGAATGCACCCGTAGGCGCCAGGCACGCCAGCACCGCATCGATAATGTTCGCGATGCTGGTAAACGAGACATCACACACAGCTAGGTCGATGGCGCCGGCATAGCCAAGCTCAGGCAGCTGCGTCACATTTGTGCGCTCATGCAGCGTCACGCGATCGTCCTGACGCAACGACCAATCGAACTGGGCGCGGCCCACGTCCACCGAGACAACGCTCGCAGCTCCGCGTTTGAGCAGGCAATCGGTAAAGCCGCCGGTAGAGCAGCCCACATCCAGACAGGCAAGGCCCGTCGGATTGATGCCAAACGCATCAAGCGCGCCTTCGAGCTTAAGACCGCCGCGGCCAACATAGGGAATGCGCCCCTTCACGTGCAGCGGCAGCCCCGGGATCACCTTAAGGCCCGGCGAAGTCAAGCGCTCACCGCCACTCGAGACCAAGCCGGCCATAAGAGTGCGAAGGGCATCCGCGCGATCGGCGCAGATGCCCTGTGAAATCAGTTCGTCATCAAGACGCACGCGTTTCATGAATGCCATCAACCATTCGTATCCGGAGATGCGGCCTAGCTATCCTGGGATTCGTTTGCCGCATCCTCATCGTATTCCTGCTCGAGCTTGTCGGCCTCTCGCGGCGTCAGCTCAAACTTGTCGACCATATCGACCGCGCGGGAGCCCAGCTCAATCGCTTCGTCAAATAGATCGAGTGAACGCTCCAAGGAGGTATCCTTGGAGCGAACGGTAGCGATGATCTGGTCCAGACGGTCCGAAATCTCGTCGAAGTTGCGGACGGAACCCTCTGGCATGGCTACTCCTCGACGGAGTCGGCCTCGACGGCCTCAGCAGCGTCCGCATCCTCGGCAAGTACACCGGCAGCAGCCTGAGCAGCAGCGACCTTGGCGGCTGCCTCAGCAGCCTGGGCCTCCTCGCGAGCGCGATCTTCGGCCAGCAGCTCTTGGTACAGGTCCTCACCCGGCAGCTCCTCGCTGCGAGCGATCTTACCCAGCACGCCGTTGACGAACGACGCGGACTGGTCGGTGCCATAGGCCTTGGCAAGCTCGACGGCCTCGTTGATCACGATGGCGTCCGAGACCTCCTCGTCGGTGAGGAAACGCATCTCGTAAACGGCGATACGCAGCAGGTTGCGGTCGGCGCCGGGCATGCGCATAAGATCCCAGTTCTTGGCGACGGAGCGCAGAGCGCAGTCGATGCGGTCGATATGCTCGTAGGCACCGCGACAAAGCTCCAGTGCATAGGGGTCGAGGGGACCCTTAGAGATCAGGAAATCGCCCTCGAGGACGCGCTCGAGCGGGCTGTCCGTGGCCTCGGCCTGGAACAGCAGCTGCAGCGCCTGACTGCGGGCAAGCGTACGCCCGCGATAAACCTTAAGGCTCAAAGGTTACTCCTTGGGGAAAACGAGGCCGTCGATGCAAACGTCGACGCGCTCGACCTCGACGCCAACCTGGGCATCGATGGCGGCGACCACGGCGGCGCGAACGGCCTCGGCGAGTTTCTTGAACGGATAGCCAAAGAACACCACGACACGCACGGTGAGTGCGAGCTTGTCGCCAACGACCTCGGCCTCGACCGCCGGCTCGGAAGCCGGGGCCTTGGACGAGAGCATCATGGAGACAAGATTAGTGGCAAGGTCCTTGACGCCAACGGAGGCGATGCCCTCGACATCGGACACGGCGCGCGAGACGATGGCGGTCAGAACATCGGGCGAAATGCCGATGCCGTCAATCTTGATTTCCTGGGGCATGAGTCCTCCTAGAGAAGTTGGTTGCTAGACGCGGGAGACGAACTTGCCGTCGCGGGTGTCAACCTTGATGACCTCGCCCTCGTTGAGGTACATGGGGACCTGGATGACAGCGCCGGTGTCGATCGTGGCCGGCTTGGTGGAACCCTGGACGGTGTCGCCCTTAAAGCCCGGGTCGGTTTGGACAATGGTGGTCTCGATGAACATCGGCGGGGTCACGCCCATGAGCTCATCGTCGGCGAAGAGCAGCTGGCAGATGTCGTTCTCGCGCAGCCACTTGGAGTTCTCGCCCACCATGTCCTCGGGAACGGGAACCTGCTCATAGGACTCGTTGTCCATGAAGATGTAGTCGGTGCCATCGTTGTAGAGGTACTGGAACTCACGGGTGGTGAGCATGACGCTCTCGAACTTGGTGCCGGCGTTGCAGGTGTTCTCGACGACGCGGCCGCTCTTGATGTCGCGGGTCTTGTAGCGCACAAACGCGCCGCCCTTGCCCGGCTTGACATGCTGGAACTCGACGATGGTGTAGACCTTGTCTTTGATACGGAGACCGAGGCCGTTCTTGAAGTCGGCGGTAGAAATGGTAGGCATAGCGACCTTTCTTGTTATGGGCAGAACGCACAAGCGTCCAAATTACATACGACAGAAATTATACACTTGCAGACGGCGCCTGCGGCGAGCGCATAAAAAGAGAACGCGGGGCGTCCGAATCGATTCGGACGCCCCGCCCCAAAAATCTATCGAAATGGGCTAGCAATCGATGACGTGCAGGTCGTGCGGGGTCTTGGTGAAAGGCTCGTAGCCGTTCTCGGTGACCACGCCGTAATCCTCCAGGCGCACGCCGCCCACGCCGGGCAGGTAAACGCCGGGCTCCATGGTGACAACCGAGCCGATCTCGATGGTGTTCTTGCTGCGGTTGAAGTTGGGCAGCTCGTGGATGTCGATACCGACGCCGTGGCCCAGGCCATGATTGTAGTAATCGCCATAGCCGGCATCGCCGATGATCTTCTTGGAAAGCTTGAAGATGTCGTTACCCTCAACGCCCGGATGGATGGCGGCGACGCACTCCTCGTGCGTGCGGCGCACGAGCGCGTACAGGTCGAGCTGCTCCTGCGTGGGCTCGCCCATCACGACGGTGCGCGTCATGTCGGAGCGGTAATCGCAGTAGCCCGCGCCGTAATCCATGAGAACGAAATCGCCCTTCTCGATCACGCGATCGCTCGGCACGGCATGCGGGTTGGCGGTGTTGGGACCGCTCGCCACGATGGAGCCGAAGGCAAGGCTGTCGGCGCCGTTGGCGAACATAAAGTTCTCGAGCTCGTTGCGAACCTGCTTCTCGGTCATACCGGGCTTAATAAAGCCGAGCATATGCTGGAAAGCGGCATCGGTGATCGACTGCGCATGGCGCATAAGCTCGATCTCCTCGGCATCCTTGATGGCGCGCATCTTGCGGATGTCGTCGTGCATCAGCGGTAGGATGCAGGCGACGGAACGGTCCTCCAGGCCGCGCTGAATACCCTGGTAGAAGTTAATCTGCATATCGTCCTCGACAGCACAGACACGGCACTTGTTAGCCGCAATCTTGTCGGCGACCCAGCCGGGGATGGTACCCTCGTCCATGTCGTAAACCCAGGGGCTGCCGGCGGGCGTGTTCTCCTCAAAGCTGTTGAGGTAGCGCGAGTCGGTATGGAACAGGCACTGGTCGGCCGTAATAAACGCCGCGTGCGGGAACTCGAAGGTGTAGTCGAAGACGCCCTTCACGCCCGTAAGCCAACGAAGGTTGGCCTCGTCGCGCACCACGATGGCGTCGTAGCCACGCTCGGCCATCAGGGCACGGACACGCTCGATACGACCGGCAGGACCGGCAGCAAACTCAGACATGCAGATTCCTTTCTTGTTGTCTCTATAAAGACGGGACGGGTCTCAACCGAATGACGGAATCGCATGCGATCCGCAACCGATTGGAAACCCGCCCCTCAACATGATACGAAAGACGATGGATGTCAATAAAACTTAGAGAAGTTCTTTGCGAGAAGCCAAGTAGGCGTGAGCATGGCGCTCAAGAACCTCGTCCTCAACGCACGTTAGACGAATAGCGCCGAGTGCCGCGGGCAGCGGCAACATACTGCGGTTCGAGCGGACAAACTGCTGCCTGCGGAACTCCTCGATATATGCGGCAGGCTCCAGATCGAAGGCAAGTTCCTCGATGCCAAAGTCCTCCAGGCAGTCATCGACCTCAAAGACGTAATCGATATCAAAGTCGCAGGCATCATGTGCTAGGCGCGCCTCAAAGCGCATGCCCTCGGATAACAGCTGATAGGCAGGGACCTGCGAAGCGGCATCGCCCAAGCAGGCGCGCAGGGTACGCTCCCCCGTCTTGCCAAAATCGAGCGCATGGCGGGCGCTCGGGTTCGTGGCCATCAGTACGTCTTTACGGGCAGTCTGAGACCATTGAACGGCATTGACGAGCGCGACCTCCTCGCCCGCGAGAATCTCGGGGACGGTCTCAGTAAACTGATTCCAGCGGGACTTGCTGCTCGAAAGCATGGCGCCAACAAGTACCGCATAGCCGAGCTTGAGGTCCTCGGGGTCCGTCTCGCGAACAAGGTCGAGGTCACACACGACCAAGCCCGGCTCGGGACGGAACGCGATAGCCGGAAGCGCATTCGCCGACGAGGCGACGAGCGGCTTCATGGTCGTCGCGACCGTGAGCATGGCGTCGAACGTCGTCGGCAGCAAGGCGCACTCGGTGCGACCGCACCACTGATTGGCACACCAGCAAACGACCGAGCAAGTTGCCGTGTCGCCGACAGCGACAACGAGATCGTCGCAGGTAATGCCGCTAGCCGACAGGGCGCCAAAGACGGTATCGGCATCGGTCAGCGTAGCACCGGCAGGAGAAACCTCAAAGGCGAGCGGCGACACGGCAAAACCGGCGTCGACCAGCGCATACTCGACGACCTCACCAAAGCGCTCGGATGTGGCGTCGTTCCAAACCACCATCGCGCGCTTAGGCTTGCCCACAGCCGAGGCAAACATGCGCGACAGTTCCTCAAACGCGCCAAGACCGACGCGAACATCGACACTGCGGTTTTGGAAATTGATAAGTTGGCGGCGAATCATAGCAGTCCACGCTCCAAAAGCATCTCGGCACAAAGGTAGGAAACGTCCTCGAAGGACTTGTTGCGAATATCAAGGGTAATATCTGCGGCTTGGCGATACAGCGGACGGCGATGCTCAAACAGGCGCGCAGCATGCTCGGGCGAGCGGAAATCGGGCCGGGTATCGGAGCGGCGAATCTGGCGCAACGAGTCCTCAAAGTCGCCCTCAAGGTACACGCACGTACCCATTTCGTGCATCAGCTCAATATTCACCGGCGTTTCGACGATACCGCCCCCGCACGAAACCAACAGGCTGCGCTCGCTTTGAAGCGAACGGAGTGCCGAGGTCTCGAGCTCGCGAAAACGATCCTCGCCCTCGGTCTTAAATATCTCGGTCACCGACTTGCCGCATCGACGCACAACCAAACGATCGGTATCGATGAATCGACGCTTGAACATAGTGCCCACGTTGCGCGCAAGCGTCGACTTGCCCGCGCCCAAAAAGCCGATAAAGAAGATATGGTCGCAGCCGTGTTTGATGTGCTGAGACATGGCGAAACCTATTCCTCGCAGGGAAGGTCGCGCAGGGCCCGGCGCTCAAAGATACGGAAGATCTGCGTATACCACAGGTCCTGCGTCGCCTGCGGCTTTACCAGGATGGTATCGACGCCGGCGAAATTACCGCTCCACACGTCAGTGTAGAGCTGATCACCGATCAGCACCGCCTCGTCGACCGTGGCGCCGAGGCGCTTAAGACCCGCCTTGAGGGCAAACGGCGCCGGCTTCATGGCGTGGCTGATGGCCTCGAGTCCCAGCTCGCGTGCAGAGCTCATGACCTGGTCGCGATGCCAGTTGTTGGACACCATGCACAGCTTAAAACCTTTGGCGCGGGCGGCGTCGAGCCAAGCGGAAACCGCGGTGGGAACCTGCTCGGTGTCGCGCGGCACGAGGGTGTTATCGCGATCGAGCAGAATGGCGCGTTTACCGTCGGCCCACAGGGTATCAAGGTCGATGCGATCGACCGAGGCAACGTATCGTTTGGGGCTAAAAATCCTCATGTTAATTCCAAGACTGTTGATGCTCTTCGTAGGTTTGCGAGAAGTACTCCTCGTCCTGCGTAATGTAGAAATACAGGTCCTCGGAGTCGGTCGGCTCAAGGGTGGCCTTGAGCGCCTCGAGCGACGGAGAGCAAATGGGCGTGGGCGGGAGGCCCTCGTGCTTATAGGTGTTATAGGGGCTATCACTCTGCAGGTCGTCGGCGGTAACCTCGCCGCCGGTGACGTACATCATGGTCGCGTCGCTATTGAGATAGCGCAGGCCATCGAGCTTGCCCGCCAGACGGTTGTAGAAGACCGAGGCCACATGCACGCGTTGATCGGCGTTGAGGCCCTCGCGCTCGACAATCGAGGCAAGGTTAACGATGTCGTAATCGGACATCTCCACGCCATAGCGCTCCTTGATCTTGGCCTCGAAGCTGGCAAAGTCAAGCGACTTATACTCAGCGTTGAACTGGTCAAGCATGGCGCGAATCACATCATCGGCGCTTGGGTCCTTACCAAGCGAATAGGTCTTGGGGAACAGGAAACCCTCGAGCGAATCGTTCGCGGCGTCTTTAAGGAAAGCGTAATCATTCACATAATTGCTCGCCTTAGCCTGGTTAAGGAAGTCCTCTTTAGAAATGCTGTCGTACGCCTTGGCCACGCGGTCGGCGACCTGGTCAACCGTCAGGCCCTCAGGGATAGTCAGCGCATCGGAGCCGGCGTTGGGACCTTCCATAAGCTGCTGGACGACCTTAGTCGCGTCCATGAGCGTGGTAAACGAATACTTACCCGGCTTGAGTGACATATCAGCGTTGAGCTTTTTGACCGCAGCGTAGTAATCCTTGGGATTCTCGACGATATGGTTCTCGGAGAGGATCGAGGCGATGGTGTCGCCCGAAGCGCCTTCGGGAATCGTGATAGTAACTTGCTGACCAGCTTCAACGTTCGCGTCCCCACCGGTAATGAAACCCTTGACGGCCGGAACGACAAAGAAGACGATCGCGACCAGCGCAAGCACGGCGACGACGCCACCGATAATCAAAGGCACCGGGGAGTTCTTCTTTTGGGCGCTGCGACGAGCATGGGAGTTGTAGCTTGAGCGCGTAGCCGGAGCCACGCGGTGCGTGCCTTGGACCCGGTGAGAATGACCGTGAGATTGAGGGGTCTGTGCGCGCTGAGCAGGCGCCTGCTGTGTAAAACGCGTACCGCTAGTGGGTTGCGTCGTCCGAGCAGAAGGCTGCTGCGGCACGCGAGCAGACGATTGCCGGATCGGACGAGCAACAGGCTGTTGTGCCGCGCGCTGCGTCGGCTGCGCAGGGCGCAACGCCGGCTGCCGTGTACGATTCGGCTGGCGCGGATCGGAAGCACTAGGCATGCGAAACCTCCTCGTTTTTACGATCGAGCCACGTCTGCAAAAACAGGCTGGCGGCAATCATGTCGATCTTGCCCCTCATCTGCTTTTCGTTGAGGCCCTGCTCGCGCAGGATACGCTTGGCCTCTTGCGAGGACAGACGCTCGTCCTCAAACTCCAGCGGAAGATGGAGCTCGTCGGCAATCTTTTGCGCCACGGCGGCAACGCGCTCGACCTGGGGGCCGGGCTCACCGGCCATGGTCAAGGGACGTCCGCTTACCAGGATGTCAGGCTCATAGTCCTCGACCAGGTAGCGGAACGTCTTGGCCATACCGGTGACCTCGGCGGCCGGGAGCACCTTAACGGGCATCGCCATCTTGCCATCACGGCTCGAGACGGCGATGCCAATCCTGGTCTCCCCTATGTCCAACGCAAGCGCGACCACAGTGACTTCTTAGATTCTTAGGCGCCGAGCGCGGTCTTAGCGGCCGCAAGGGCATCGGCGATACCGGCAGCGTTCTTGCCACCGGCCTGAGCCATGTTGGGACGACCGCCGCCGCGACCGTCAACCAGGCCCGCGATCTGCTTGATCACGTTACCGGCGTGGAACCCAGCCTTCACGGCGTCATCGGAGCCGGCAGCGAGCAGGGCCGGGGTGCCCTTCTCGGTCACGCTGGCAACAACGCAGGCGACAGGGCCGGCGACCTTCTGGTGCACGGTATCCCAAACGCTGCGCAGGTCAGCGGCCTCGAGACCCTGAAGCTCAGCAACAACGAGCTTGTAGCCATTCAGCTCGACAGCACCCTCGATGGCGCTGGAGATCGCATCGGAGGAGCCACCAGTGAGCGCCTTCTTGAGCTTATTGGACGTCTCGCGCAGCTCGGCCTGCAGGTTCTCCACGCGGGCGGGAACCTCGTCGACGCGGCACTTGAGCGCAGCGGCGGCAGCGTCAACGAGCGCCAGGCGGTCGGCCATGTAGTCGAGAGCGCCCTTAGAGGTCACGGCCTCGATACGGCGGACGTTGGAGCCCGTGGAGGACTCGGAGATAATCTTGAACAGACCAATCTCGGCGGTGTTGGCGGCATGCGTACCACCGCAGAGCTCGCGGGAGAACGGCTGGTCCTCAGCGCCCACGGAGACGACGCGGACGACATCGCCGTACTTCTCGCCAAAAAGGGCGACAGCGCCGGCGGCCTTGGCCTCGTCGATGCCCATGACGCGGGTCACGACCGGCTTGGAAGCGAAGATCTGCTGGTTGACCAGGTCCTCAACAGCCTTGAGCTGCTCGGAGGACAGGGCCTCGAAGTGCGTAAAGTCAAAGCGCAGGTGCTCGGGCGTCACCAGCGAGCCGGCCTGGGAGACGTGCTCGCCCAGGACCTGCTTAAGGGCGGCGTCGAGCAGGTGCGTGGCGGTGTGGTTGCGGCGCAAGAAGCCACGGCGCTCGGCGTCGAGCGCGGCGGTAACAGCGGCACCGACAGTCAGCGTGCCATCGGCAACGTGCGCAACGTGGGCATACAGGCCGTTGTGGTTCTTGGTGTCGGCAACGGTCAGAACAACGCCCTCGGCGGAAAGCATGCCGGCATCGCCCTGCTGACCACCCATCTCGGCATAGAACGGGGTGCGGTCGAGCACCACCTCGACGTCCTCGCCGGCGGCAGCGGACTCGACGGACTCGCCGTTGCGCACGATGGCGACAACCTTGGCGCCCTCGATCACATCGTTGTCATAGCCGTCGAACTCAGTCGCGGCGACCTTGTCGGAAAGCTCGACCCACACGTCATTGAAGCTGCCCCAGGCGTCGCCCTTGGCATTGGCGCGGGCGCGGGCCTTCTGGTCCTCCATGCAGGCAGTGAAGCCGTCCATGTCGACGTCGTGGCCAGCGGTGCCAGCGATCTCGACGGTCAGGTCGATGGGGAAACCAAAGGTATCGTGCAGCTTAAAGGCAACATCGCCCGGAAGCACAGCGCCCTCGGCAAGCGCTGCCAGGGCCTCATCCAGGTAAACGCGACCGTTGTCGAGCGTCGTGGAGAAGCGCTCCTCCTCGGAGGCGACAATACCCTTAACGAGCGCGACGTTCTTGAGCAGCTCGGAATAGGCCTCGCCCATCTGAGCGTTGACTTCGTCGATGAACTTGGTCAGGAAGGCGCCCTCGATGCCCAGCAGGCGACCGTGGAACACGGCGCGGCGGAGCAGACGGCGAAGAACGTACTCGCGACCCTCGTTACCGGGGAGGATGCCGTCCGAGATCATAAAGTCGACGGCACGGGAGTGGTCGGCGATGATGCGCAGCGAGCGGCTGGCACCGGAGTAATCGTCGGCGTCATAGGTCTTGCCGCTGATCTTCTCGCCCAGCTTGATGAGGTGCTGCATCAGGTCGCCGTCGTAGTTGGCGGTCTTGTGCTGCATGATGGCGGCCATGCGCTCAAGGCCCATGCCCGTATCGAGGTTACGGTGCGGCAGCTCCGGCATGGAGCCGTCCTCCTGGCGGTCGTACTGGGTAAAGACGAGGTTCCAGAACTCCAGGAAGCGGTCGCAGTCGCAGCCAGGCTTGCAGTCAGGGCTGCCGCAGCCGACCTCCTCGCCCATGTCAAAATAGATCTCGGAGCACGGACCGCAGGGACCGGTGGGGCCAGCGGCCCAGAAGTTGTCGTCCTCGCCCAGGCGGGAGATGTGGTCCTCGGCAACGCCCAGAGAACGCCACACGTCGTGGGTCTCGTCGTCCTCGGTAAAGACGGTAAAGTACAGGCGGTCGAGCGGCAGCTTGAACTCCTTGGTGATGAGCTCAAAGGCCCAGGCGCAAGCCTGCTCCTTGGAGACGCCGCCAAAAGAAAAGTCGCCGAGCATCTCGAAGAAGGACAGGTGACGGCCGTCCTCGCCGATGCAATCGATGTCGTTGGTGCGGACGCACTTCTGGCAGGAAATCGCGCCGATCTCCTTCATGGTCTTCTTGCCCTGGTAGTACTCCTTAAACTGGTTCATGCCGGCGTTGGCAAGCAGCAGCGAAGGATCGTCGGGGACGAGGGACGAAGAAGGATAGAGCTTAAGACCGCGCTCCTCAAAGAAGTTGAGGAACTTGGAGCGAATCTCGGCCGTAGTCATTGACGGGTAGTCAGCACTCATAGAGGGAATCTCCTCGGTTTCACATCGAAACAGTTCAAACGTAACGATATTACCATCCCACCGCGCAAGTGCAAAAAAGAGGGTCGCCAAACAGCGACCCTCCAGCGAAATTGCATGTTAGCGCGTATGAATATTAATCCGAATTACCCCGCTAGTTGTCATCATCGTCCATGGAGCCGTCGATGCCGGTTTTGGTGTCGTCATCCGTGTTGGAATCGTCATCCTTAGCGAAGGGGTTCTTGAAGAAGCCCGTCGCATCGGGCTGCAGACCAGAGAGCTTGATCCAGGGATTATCGAGATCGGGCTTGGGCATGGCCTTGGCCTCGGGCGCAGTCTCGTTGCCGATGAGCTCGGACTCGTAAATGAAGGTGTCGTCGCCGAGCGCGTCGTAGGCGGCAACCGGGTTGCCATCGGCATCGCGGTACGGTGTGCCCTTAAACACGGCTCCGTCATAGGCCACAAGCTGACGGCCGGTCTCATTCTCGAAGTAGTACACGAAGATGCCCTTGAGGGCCGCACAAAGCGGGACGGCAATAATCATGCCGATGGGCCCCATGAGTGCCGAACCAATAACGAGAGCCGTAAGGCTCATAATGGGATGCACCTGCACTGAGCTCTGCATGACCTTAGGCGAAATCACATTGTCGGTGACGTTTTGCGCGACCATCGTCACGATGAGCGTCCATAACGCCAACATGGGGCTGAACATAAAGCCGAGTACCGTGGCGATTGCCGCGCTCACCCAGGGACCGACGACCGGAACCAAATGCATGATGCCGGTAAAGATAGCCATGAGCGCCGCATACGGATGGCCGATGATCATAAAACCGATAAAGGCGAGGAAACCACCGCAGATGGACGTCACGACCATACCGCGCATGTAGCCGCCGACAGAGCGAGAAAGGATGGCGACCATAAAGCGGTACGAGGTCTCCTTCTCCTGACCGATAATGGTGCAAATCTCGTGGTGCATGCGAGGGTAGTCGCAGGCCATCCAGTAGGCAAGCACCAGGCCAAGGAAGATGACAAACAGCTGCGAGGCCGTATTGGTGATGAGCGGGAACACACCGCGGCCAAGCTCGGCAGCAATCTGAGACACATACTTCGATGCCACGGCAACCAGCGACGAAAGATTATCGTCCAGATACTCCTTGAGCGGCGTGTTGCTGAGCGTCTTGGCATGCGAGATCATCTCGTTGAGATCGCCACCTGCAACACGAAGCTGCTCGGGCAGGCGGCTCAGGACTTCCATGATCTGACCAAAGAGAATCGGCGACAAGATGCAAACGACACCGACGAGCACGGCAACAACAACAATAAGCGCGATAAGCGAACCGATGCCGCGATTCACGCCATGGTGCTCGAGCCAATTGGTGATCGGGGACATCACAAAAGCAATGATGGAGCCGACGGCAAGAAACTCGATAACCGGTGCCAGGATACCCATAAGGTTAAAGATGACAGCAGCGATAACAATGCAGCCGACAACAGCCCAAATGCGCAGCATCAGAATGCGGGTGTCGCGCAGCACGCGATCGGTTTGTTGGGGGTGCTCACTCATGAACGAATCATCACTCCGTCGGGGTCGATCTTGTCCTGAATCTTCTTAAGCGTGCGGCGCAGCAGACGCGAAACCTGCACCTGAGAAATACCCAGCTTCTTGGCGATCTCGATCTGGGTCATGCCCTTCACAAAGCGTAGCTCGATCACCTCGCGCTCGCGCGGCGAGAAATCGCGGATGGCTTCCTCGATCACCAGGCGGTCATCGGTAAAGTCGAGCTCGTTGTCATCGTCGGCGTAACGGTCGAGAATCGACGGCGCATCGTCGGAATCGGACGCACCAGGAGCCTCGATGGGCACCGAGGTATAGGCCGAAGACGATTCCATAGCCTCGAGGACCTCATCGACAGTCACATCTAGATACTCAGCGATCTCCTCAACCTTGGGCGAACGCTGCAGCTCGTTGGTAAGTTTGTCAGTAGCCTGGTTGACCTTGGCCGAGAGCTCCTGCAGACGACGCGGTACGCGCACGCTCCAGCCCTTGTCGCGGAAATGGCGTTTGATCTCGCCCAGGATAGTGGGTGTCGCAAACGTCGTGAACTCGAGTCCGCGCTCGGGATCAAAACGGTCGATAGCCTTGAGCAAGCCCAAATAGCCGACCTGCATGAGGTCGTCGAGCGGCTCGCCGCGATTCTTAAATTTGTTGGCAAGAAACCTTACCAGGTTCATATGGGACATGACGAGCTGCTCACGGGCGTCCGGATCACCGGTCTCCTTGTAACGACGAAACAGCTCGCGGGTTTTCTCCTTGTCCCAAGCGGTCTTGCCGCTCCGGGAACGTTCGGTCATATTAGATATCCGCCTTGAGGTCGAGGGAAAGCGTCAGGGGCGCCGCAGTCTTTTCGTAGGAGTCGCACACGCTCGCGAGGATGAGCTCGGCATACACCGCAGCCTGGTCGTCTTCATCGACCGTAGCCTGGTCGCCAAAGGTAATAGTCATGCCAACGTGGGTCTCATCGACATCGAATTTGATGGTGATGTCATCGCAGTCGACCGCGGTGCAACCAAAGATGAAAGCCTCCTCGGCAGCCATGCGGATGTCCTCAATGCGATCGACAGACATAGAGCACAGGGCACCAACGTTGGCTGCCGTCATGCGCACAAGGCGAGCGAGACGCGGGTCACCGGCAACGGTCAGCGTGATAGGGCAGGTTGCTTCGCTACTCATCGCAGGACTCCTCAGAGGTCTCGGCGGGCGTATAGGTGTAATACTGAGCCGGCTTGGATACAGACTTCTGACCATCATCGTCGCCCGCGGCGGCCTCGTCCTCGCCAATTAGGACGCGCTCGGTAGGCTGCTCGGCCTCCGCAGCGGAAGCGGCGAGCTTGCGATCGGCGTCGGCTGCAGGAGCCTTCACCTTATTGAAGAGCTTCTGCACAGCACCGGCGGCAGAATCAGTCACGCTCGACACGGCGCTGCTGGCCTCGGCCATGCTGCCCGTAACCTCGGAAATGTCCCGAACCACGGCTTCGACCTCTACGAGATTGGAGGTAAGGGCATCAACTGCCGTCTTGCTCGACTTAAGCAGCGGCTCCATCTGGGCAAGCGCCGGCGTAAGCTCATCGACAGCGCCATCGAGCTTTGCCACCACAGGATGAGCCTCGGCGATGGTGTTGTTGAGGTCGTTCACGGTCTTATCGAGCGAGTCGACAACGGTGCGGGTCTTGCGCAGGGTAAGCGCGAACTCAACGATGGCCCACACGCCGGCAACAGCGAGCAGCAGCAGGGCGATTTGAATGGGACTCATACAAGCCTCCCAAAGGAATCGATATACATACGGTTTCCATGGTACCCCAAAGGGGACCGAACATGCCATGAGCAGCAACGTGGGACAAAATTATCAGCAGCTACTTCGGTGCATTCCCGCTGCGGTCGCGTTCACTTTGCTCTACGCGCCATTCTTCCCAACCGCGGCCGGCAGGCTGCCAGAACGCGCCGCGCTCCAGTCCCTCGGGCAAATAGCGCTGATCGACCCAGCCTTCGGGATAATCATGTGGATACTTATACACACCGTATTCATCGCTGCCCGGGCGATGGCGATCGCGCAGATAACTCGGCACCTCGCGAAGCCCACTAGAATGGATATCGGCCAGCGCCGCATCGATCGAAGCCTCGCACGCGTTGGATTTTGGCGCCAAGCACACATAGAGAGCGGCCTGAGCCAGGTTAATGCGGCACTCGGGATAGCCAATGACCTCGGCAGACTTAAACGCGGCATGTGCCACCAAAAGCGCCTGCGGGTCGGCGTTGCCGACGTCCTCAGAAGCATGAATCATAATGCGACGGGCGATAAACTTAGGATCCTCCCCTGCATCGATCATGCGCGCGAGCCAATAGATCGTGGCATCGGGGTCGCTACCGCGCATGGACTTGATGAACGCACTGATAACGTCGTAGTGCATGTCGCCGTTTTTGTCATACGTAAAGCCGCGACGCGGGTTGGCGATCTTCACGTCATCCACGGTGATGGGATATCGCTCCCCCGCCGCGGGCGCTGGCGTTCCCTCGGTATCGGGACGCGTGACGGCAATCTCGCTCGCAAGCTCGAGCGTCGTGAGCGCCGAGCGCGCATCACCCGCGGCCAGCGTGCAAATGGTCTTAACCGTATCCTCATCGGCCGAGAATTTGCCGTTCAGGCCCTGAGGTGCCTCGAGCGCACGCTCGATAAGCATGGCGATATCCTCGTCCTTTAAATGCTCAAGCTCCACGACGCGACCACGTGAGAGCAGCGCCGAGTTGACCTCGAAGTACGGATTCTCCGTCGTAGCGCCAATCATAATGACGGTACGGTTCTCAACTGCATGCAGCAGGGCATCCTGCTGCGACTTAGAGAAGCGGTGAATCTCATCGATGAATAGAATGGTGCGGCGGTCGTACGTATTCAGGCGCGTCTTGGCCTCATCAATCACACGACGCAGGTCCTTCACGGTACCCGTGACGGCGCTGACCTCGACAAACTCGCTCTTGGTATGGTTGGCGATAATGTGGGCCAGCGTCGTCTTGCCCGTACCGGCAGGCCCGTACAGAATCACGCTCGAAAGCACGTCGTGCTCGATCGCGGCACGCAGCCATGAACCCTTACCGACGACCTTTTGCTGGCCCACGTACTCGTCGAGCGAATTGGGGCGCATGCGCACCGCAAGCGGCGCATTCTGAAAGGAACGCTCGCGCGTCGAAGCAGAAAAAAGGTCGTCCATAGCCATCCCGTGTATCAATCAAAAACGTTTTCCACTAACAGTATACCGAATTAATACGAACTACCGTTCGTTAATATAGGTACGGTGCGGAAACTCCAGACCAGGGAACAGCTTGCTCGTCAGCTCGCAGAAATAACCGTCCGTCATGCTCGCGATATAATCCACCACGGCTTGATCCTTGTCGTCCTGCCAGGCATAGGTGCGATCGTAGTAGGAAAGTTGCTGATCAATGCGCGAAATATGGTGCTTAAAGATGTAAGAGGACTCGTCACCACTGTTTAGATCCCGCAGGCAACGGTCGTAGAGCTTTTCGAAGGCCTCGCGCAGCTCCACCTCGGAATCGCCTTCGATACCGCCCTTGCTATAGATCTTCTCGTAGTTCTCGCGCTTGGCTCGGCGGATTTCCTCAAACAGGTCCTCGCTCATCTCGATGCGCGGCTTACCATAGCTGTGCTCAACGATATCGATGGAAGCGTGCGTAAGGATCCAGCTGTTGTAGGCACCGCCCCGGCCATCATCAAAAGCGTCGGGTGACAGCAGGCCCGCCGCGATCGCATCCTGACGGTCACGACCGACGTAGGCAAGAATATCCGAGATGCGAACGACGCAGCCCTCGAGCGTCATGGGACGCAGATGCCCAATTGCGCTATAGCCCGTGGCAATGCAATCCTCAACCGTCTGGTCAAACTGGTCAAAGGAGCTCATGTCCGAGAGCTCAAACACACGCTGCTCGTACTCGCCGTTATGGCATAGCACGCCGTCGAGCGTCTGGAGCGACACGTTGCGGCCGTACAGTGCGTCGAGCACGCGGACCGACTGCACGTTATGGAAAAAATAACGCCCCGTGCGCTCATGATAGATATCGTTGAGGAAGCGCTCGCCGGCATGGCCGAAAGGCGTGTGTCCCAAGTCATGACCCAGGCCAATCGCCTCGATCAAATCGCAATTGAGCCCCAGGGCGCGACCGATATCGCGCGCAATGCGGGAGACAAGCTGCACGTGCAAACCGCGGCGTGACAGATCGTCATTGCTACGGAAGCTAAAGACCTGCGTTTTACCTGCATAACGGGTATACGCCGGAAGATGAAGTATCTTTTCGGTATCGCGCATAAACGCCGGACGCATAAGCGTGCCTTTGTCGGCGGCGCGATCAATACGACGAATAGCCTGATCGTCGTTGCAACGATACGGGTTGACATAGCCCGAAGCACGATCGGCGGCAATGCGTTCGACAAGTTCGGGCGACAACGCCGAGGGGATACGGTCCATGCGCGCCTTAATGACGGCCGTTTCTTGATTAGTTGCCATGGCATGCTCCTTAAGAAGGATGCGCAATCGGTTACAAAGTGCAGCCCACGACCTCGATTATGGCAAAAATCGGCACTAAAAACGGGAGCAATGGCAGGGAGCGCGATTTTGTGAAGAGACAGGAGAGGGCCAGGGCCAGGAGTGCGACGGCAAATGCCACGATGCCACCCATAGGGTCGAGCGTGCAAAGCGCGAAGAGTGCTTTGGCATCCCCCATGCCGATGCCCGGGATTTGGCGAAGACGACGCCAGAGGGACTCAGTCAGCACGAGAGCAAGATAAACAATGACGGCAAGACCCGCGTGGTCAAGCGCTGTGTTCAAACCGAGGTCGAGCCAAACACCCGCCAACGCCGCCACGGCACATGCGCCGGCAAGCCCATTGGGAAACCGTCGCTCTCGGGCATCAATTGCCACGCCGGCAAAGATGCAAATCCAAAACGGGATATAGACCATCGGACGCCTCCTCGAGCTGCATCGCAAAAGCAAAAACCACCACAAAGGTGCCTGTCCCCTTTGCGGTGGTTTTGGTGGTGGTTATTTGGCGCCTTGCATGACCTCCTCAAGGGTAACGTTGACGGCGTGCTGCGTCGGCACCCAGTCGACCTTCAGGAACAGCGCGGCCACCGTGATGGGGATATAGCTGAACATAAAGATCGGGAAGGTAAACAGGTTAGTTACCAGACGCCACTTTTGCGCACAGTGAATGTGCTTGTACTCAAAGATAGTCGTGAGCAACGCCAGGATAAAGAAGGTCTGGTACATCATCGCGAAGGTCATAATGAGCGAGGCGGCACAAGCCTGCATCTCGACCTCGGTGGCCAAAAAGCCGTGCGAAAGCCCGCCCACGATCAGGAACGTGGCATTGGCGAGCATCGAGATCAGCGATAGCAGCATACCCGGGGCGATCGTCATAAACATGTCGTAGGCGGCAAAACGATGGTAGCGGAAGGTCGATTTGACCAGGTGCTTACCGTACGTAAAGAACACCTGGTAGAAGCCCTTAGTCCAACGCATACGCTGCTTCCAGGAAGCCTTAAACGTCACAGGCTGTTCGTCAAAGAACTCCGCCGGCGCATAGCCAATGCGAATGCCGTGGATGGCACAGAACGTGGTGAACTGGATATCCTCGGTCAGCGTATGGAACTGCCAACCGTGCATGCCCTCGATAACGCTGGCAGAGATGAGGTAGCCCGAACCCGAGACGGCGCAAGACGTCTTGCAGATGTTGCGCGCGTTGTTGAGAAAGCGCGCCTCGCGCAGATACCACGTGGCGTTGGCCGCAGAGATCCACGAGCTGCCGAAGTTCTTAGAGTTGCGATAGCTTGTGACCACATGGAAGCCCTGATCAAAGGCGTCATTCATCTTGGATACGTAATCGCGGGAAATAACGTTGTCAGCATCGAAGATGAAGTAGCCCTCAAACGTGTCGGGATACTCGTTGAGAATGCGATCGAAACCAAAGTCCATGACCCAGCTCTTGCCCTTGCGGGCCAGGTCGTTGCGCTCGTAAACAATGGCACCGGCCTCGCGCGCGAGCTGTGCGGTGTTGTCGGTGCAGGCGTCGGCAACGACAAAGACCTCGATAAGCTCGGACGGATAGTCCTGGTCCTTGATGGAGCGCACGAGATTGGCAATTACGGCCTCCTCGTTATGCGCCGCGATAAAGAAGGCATAGCGGTGGAGTTTTTTGGCCTTGGGAGGCGCGACCTCGCCACGAAGAGCGCCAATGACAAAGAAGACCACCTGGTACAGAAAGCAGACCGTGAGCAGCGTGACAACAATCTGGTTGAAGATCACGATGGGTGTGTTGGTTTGTAAAAAGGCGAGCATGCAGGCTCCCGAGAACGCGTTACGTAAACAACCGTATATCTTACCGCAGGCTTACCGAGTTCAAGAAACCACCTAATACTGGCTAGGCTTCGAGAAGACCGAGCTGCGGAACGATTTCATCTCCAGCGGCCGTGCGACCGAGCGAGCGCGGAGCCAGATCGTCGAGAACCGCAGCGAGATCCCACGGCAACTCGTCGCGGCACTCAATGCGCTCCCCCGTCACAGGATGGTCGAACGCCACGCGCCAAGAATGCAGGAACTGCCTGGTCAGGCCCTGATCGGCGCGTGCATCGCACTTGCCGTAGAGTGGATCGCCCACGCAGGCGTGGTTGATATGGCGCATATGCACGCGAATCTGATGCGTGCGGCCCGTAAACAGGTGGCACTCGACGAGCGTGTAGCCGTCGTCGAAACGCGTGGAATCAAAGCGCTCGAGCACCTTGAAGGTCGTGATGGCCTGACGCGCAAAGGGGTCATCGGAAACCGCCATCTTGACGCGGTCGCGCGTCGATCGGGCGATACCGGTGTTGATAGTGCCCTCGTCCATGGCGATGTGACCGTGAACAAGTGTGATATAGCGACGGTCGAGCGTACGCGTGCGGATGAGATTTTGGAGCGCGCGCTGGGTGTCGTCGTCCTTTGCCGCAAGCATGAGACCCGAGGTATCGCGATCCAGGCGATGCACAATACCGGGGCGGTCCTCGCCCTGCACGGTACCCAGATGGTCGAAACCGCAGTGATAGACCAGGGCATTCGCGAGCGTACCGCTCTCATGACCATGCGCAGGATGGCACACCAGACCGCGCTGTTTGGAGAGCACAATGAGATAGTCGTCCTCATAGCGAATGTCGAGCGGGATGGCCTCGGGAATCACATCGGTGGGATCGTGCGACTCGGGCAGGTCGACCGAGATGCGGTCACCGGAGCGCACGGCATACTTTTTAGACAGGCAGGTCTCGCCATTGACACATACGGCACCGCCCTCAATCAGATGCGCACAGGCAGAGCGCGTGGGACAGCCATCGTTGGCGCCCAGATAAGCGTCAAGACGCTGACCAGCGGCATCGTCGGCAACAAGAATATGGATGTCGGCCATTAGCGCTCGTTCCTTTCGCGAATCTTGCGGGCACGCTCCCCGCGTTGCTGGGCCTTGCGCCTAGCGCGGGCCTCGTCACGGGCGTTAAGCTCGGCTGTCGCATCGACCTCACGGGCAGCGGGGCTCAAGAAAATGTAGCCGAAGAGGGCGAGCACGACGCCCAAGGTAATGCCGATATCGGCCACATTGAAGACAGGGAAGTCGATGAAGGTTGTGGCAATAAAATCGGTCACGAAGCCAAAGGCCAAACGATCGATAGCGTTGCCGATAGCACCGCCCGCAACCATCGCCATGCCCACAACCTCAAGATGGGCGAGCTGGGGTGCACGAACGAGGTACACGGCAATAGCGATAATGACCGCCAACGCCAGCACGGCAAACGCGATGCCATGCCCCTCGCCCATACTAAAGGCAGCACCGATATTGCGGACAAACATAAAGTCGATGACACCGGGGATGACAGTCACATGCAAAGCTTCGCCCACGGCACGAACCGCAAGCTTGGTCAGCTGGTCAACAAGCAGCACAACGAGCGCTACCCCACCAGCAACTCCCAACCGCCAACGCAAAGGCGGCGTCATATCCCCAGCACGACCCAAATCAATCCCCTACCCTCAAGAACATCGAATTACGTTTGATGCAAAGAACTATCTTATATTGCCATACGAAGAACGCACGACATATCCACCAACGCAAGCGAAATAACCAGCTAAAAACGAAAGCGACATTCCGAATAACGGAATGTCGCTTAATAGCATTCGACTAAAAGCGCAAGTCGAAAGAAAGCCTCTAGCTCCAGCAATGGAAACGCCGCGTTATCGTCACCAACAGCGAAAACGTCCCTAAGCGAGCAAGGTGACGTGAAAGAGGAGGGAAGCGTACTTTGGTACGCGACCGACGATTAAACGTCAGATTGCCGCTTAGGGGCGTTTGCAGCGTCGGTAGGTTACGGCGTTCTACGAACGCCGTAACCTACAAAGCGTCGGCGCAGCGCTTGCAAATATGCGCGTGGCCGTTGTACTCGCCGACGGTGGTGCGATAGTTCCAGCAACGGTCGCAGCACTCGCCCTCGGCTGCCTCGATGGCAACGGAGAGCTCCTCGCCCTGGGTCAGCTCAACATCGGAGACGATGTAGAACTCGGCCAGGTCGACGGCCTTATCACCGGTCAGCAGCGCGTACATCTCTGCGGGAACGACCGCCTTGACGCGAACCTGCTGGCTCTTGGTGAAGGTGCCGGCAGAACGGGCATCCTCAAGGGCCTTGGTCACGGCGCTACGGAGTTCGAGCGAAGCCTCGAGCACGCCCTCAAACTCATTGGCCTCATCGACCGTGATGGGCGACTTGTACCAATCGAGCAGTGCGGCGTACTTCTGGTGATCGACGCAGCCGGCAGGTGCATAGGCCATGGCCTCATCGACTGTGTAGGACAGGATCGGCTGCAGGTCGCGCATGAGCATCGAGAAGAGCTCGGCCAGCACGGTCTGTGCGCTGCGGCGCTCGAGCGAGCCGGGCTTGTCGCAGTACAGACGGTCCTTCAGAGCGTCGAGGTACACATTGGAAAGCTCGGTAACCACGAAGTCGTAGAGCGCACGGTAGGCGCGCGGGAACTCGTAGCAAGAGTAAGCGTCGTCGACCTCGGCCTGAACCTGAGTCAGGCGGGCAACCATGAGTTTGTCGAGCGGCAGCAGGTCGGCAAAAGCGACGCCGTCGGTCTCGGGCTCAAACTGGCCCTCAAGCTCGGAAAGCAGGAAGCGCAGCGTGTTGCGGAAACGACGGTAGGCATCGGACGTACGGGCAAGGATCTCATGGTCGATGGAAACGTCGGAGCTGGTATCGACGGACGCAACCCACAGACGGATGATGTCGGCGCCCATCTCGTCGCAGACCTTGTTGGGGTCGATGACGTTGCCGAGCGACTTGGACATCTTGCGGCCCTGGCCGTCGAGGGTGAAGCCCTGCGAGACGACTGCCTTGTACGGGGCGTGGCCGTTGGCACCCACCGAGGTGAGCAGCGAGCTCTGGAACCAACCACGATGCTGGTCGGAGCCCTCGAGGTACACATCCGCCGGGTACTCAAGCTCAGGGCGATACTCGCAGACGGCCTTCCAGGAGACGCCGGAATCCCACCACACGTCGAGAATGTCCTTATCGGCCTTGAGGTGATGGCCGCCGCACTTGGGGCAGACGCAGGCCTCGCCCAGGTAGCTCTCGGGAGCGTCGGTGAACCAAGCGTCGGAGCCCTTCTCGTGGAAGAGCTTGATGACGGCGTCGAGCGTGGCGTCGTTCATGACCTTCTCGCCGCAGTCGGCGCAAGTGTAGCTGGGGATAGGCACGCCCCAGTTGCGCTGACGGCTGATGCACCAGTCGGGACGCTGCTCGACCATGGCGCCGATGCGGTTGGCCGCGTGGGCCGGATACCACTTGACGTTCTCGCGGACCTCTTTGCCAGCCTGCTCGCGCAAACCGGTCTTGTCCATCGAGACAAACCACTGGTCGGTAGCACGGAAAAGAACCGGATGCTTGCAGCGCCAGCAGTGAGGATAGCTGTGCGTGATCTTCTTCTCCATCACAAGCGTGCCGCGCTCGCGAAGGAACTCGATGATGTGAGGGTTGGCCTCATCGGTATCCATGCCGCTGAAGGGACCACCGCAGCCAAATTCATCGCCCACGTAGAACTTGCCGTCATCATCGACCGGCATGCAGATATCCATGCCTTCCTTGACGCAAACGTAGTAGTCGTCAGCACCGTGACCAGGCGAGTTGTGGACGATACCGGTACCGTCTTCGGTTCCAACGTAATCGGCAAGAAGTGCCACGCCCTCGATACCGTCAAAGACGGGCTGCTTGTAGTGCAGATGATAGAAAACCTCGGCATCGACTACATAATCGGCGCCGTCGATCTGGACCGGGGTGTACTCCCAACCAAATTGCTCGCAGCAAGAGGAAGCGAGCTTCTCGAGCATGATCTCGGCGCGACCGTCGTGTTCAACAGCAACATACTTCTCGCCGGGCTTGAGGGATACCGCCTGGTCGGAAGGAATGGTCCACGGGGTCGTGGTCCAAATAATAAAATCGACAGGACCGTCGAAACCCTCCAAGCCCGCAGGCTTGCTCGTGAGCTCAAAGCGAACAAAAATCGAGGGGGACGTCTCGTCGGAGTACTCGATCTCTGCCTCGGCGAGAGCGGTATGGCAATGTTTGCACCAGTGAACAGGCTTATGG
>CAJLVJ010000016.1 GCA_905210085.1 uncultured Collinsella sp.
AGCGTCGTGGGTGCTGAGGGCGCGGTGTCCGCGGCCGATCACCGTGCGCGCGAGTTCGACCGCCTGGCCGACTCCGTGCGCGGGGCGCTCGACATGGAGTATGTCTACCGCATTATCGAGGAGGGCGTATGATCCACGTGTATCATGGCGACGGCAAAGGCAAGACCACGGCGGCGATGGGCCTCGCCCTTCGCATGCTCGCCGCGGGCCGCCGCGTCGTCGTCGTGCAGTTCCTGAAAGACGGCGAAAGCGGGGAGGTGCGCCTGCTCGCCGAGCATTTCGGCGTGCCCGTGTTCGCGGGGAAGGCGTCGGACAAGTTTACCTGGTCCATGACGTCGGAAGAACTTGTCGCGACGCGCGAGCTGCACGATGGGAACCTCGCTTCCGCGCTCGCCGAGCTCGAGGGCGCGCAGGAGGGGCTGCTCGTGCTCGACGAGGCGCTCGACGCACTTTCGAAGGGGCTTGTCGACGAGGCACTCGTGGACCGCGCGCTCGATATGTCCGCGCGCGGCATCGAAGTGGCGCTCACCGGGCGCGCACCTTCCCGCAAGATCGTGGACAAGGCCGACTACATAACCGAGATGCGGTGCGAGAAACACCCCTACGCTCAGGGGATATGTGCAAGGGAAGGAGTGGAGTACTAGATGGATTCCAAGGAGATGGCGCCCGGCGATATCGAGCGGCGCAGCTTCGAGATCATCACCGAAGAGCTCGGCGGCCGGACGTTCCCGCCGCTCGAAGAGCCTGTCGTGAAGCGCGTCATCCACACCACTGCCGACTTCTCGTACGCCGATTCACTCGTGTTCACCCATGACGCCGCGCACTGTGCGCTCGACGCACTACGCGCAGGGGCCACGGTGCTCACCGACACGAACATGGCGCTCGCAGGCATAAGCAAGCCCGCGCTCGCGAAGCTCGGCTGCAAGGCCGTGTGCTACATGGCCGACCCTGATGTCGCCTCGGCTGCGCGCGCCGCGGGCACGACTCGCGCCGTTGCGAGCATGGACAAAGCTTGCGGCATCGAGGGTCCGTTCATCGTGGCCGTCGGCAACGCTCCCACAGCACTTCTGCGCCTCGCCGAGCTCATGGACGCGGGGAAGATCGCGCCCGCGCTCGTCGTTGGGGTGCCGGTCGGGTTTGTGAACGTGGTCGAGGCGAAAGAGGAGCTACTCGCGCGACGCGTGCCGGCCATCGTCGCGAGGGGTCGCAAGGGCGGCTCGACCGTGGCGGCCGCCATTATGAACGCGCTGCTCTACCAGATCACGCGCCCAGGCGGCCCGAAGTGACGGCGCCCGCATCCGCGCCGGCGCTGCGCATCTTCGCCGGCACCACCGAGGGCCGCCTTCTGTGCGAATGGGCGAGCGGGGCGGGCATCCCCGCCCGTGCCTACGCGGCAACCGAGTACGGAGGCGAGCTTTTGGGCGAGCTTCCGGGCATCGAGGTGCATGCGGGCAGGCTCGACGAGGCCGACATGGAGCGCGAGCTTTCCGGCGCGCGCATCGTCGTCGACGCCACGCACCCCTTCGCTACGCTCGCAAGCGGCAACATCCGGGCCGCTTCGCTCGCTGTGGGTGCACGATGCCTGCGCCTTGCGCGCCCGGTCGAGGCGCTGCCCAAAGGCGTCGTGTCGGTCGCGTCGATCGCCTGTGCGGCGCGCTTTCTCTCCGAGAACCCGGGTCGCGCGCTTCTCACGACGGGGAGCAAGGAGCTTGCTCCCTACACACGCGTTGCCGATTTCGCGGAGCGCTTCTTCGTGCGTGTGCTCCCGCTGCCCGGTGCTATAACGAAGTGCATCGACGCGGGGTTCTCGCCGTCGCACGTCATCGGCATGCAGGGGCCCTTCACCCGCGAGCTCAACGAGGCGATGCTTCGGCAGGTGGGCGCCCAGTGGCTTGTGACCAAGGACTCGGGAACCGTAGGCGGCACGGCCGAGAAGATCGCCTCCGCGCGCGGCGTGGGAGCGCACTGTATCGTGGTCGCCCGTCCCGCCGAGGGAGGCGGAGCCCTTTCGCTTCGGGAAGTGGAAGACGCGCTCTTACGGGAGCTCGCGCGCTAGGCGCTCGCCACGCCTGCGCGCCCTCTCGCCCGCGAGGAGGAGCGCCCCGAGCAAGCTCGACCCGTACAAGCCCGTCATCCGCCAAAAGCTCGAGGACGACGCCCGGAACCGGCGCAAGCAGCCCTTCAATAAGTTGCGGTGAAATAGTGTCTGTTTTTGCTGCTAGATAGCATATTCAGTCCCTAATTCACCGCAACTTGTTGGTGGTGACTTACTGGTAGCGTAGGCACTCCACCGGGTTGAGCTTTGCCGCGCGTCGAGCGGGGTAGAAGCCAAAGATTACGCCGATGCCGACGGAGACGGCGAAGGCCAGCAGCACCGTGGCGATTGAAAAACTCGGTGTGATTTGCCCGCTGGCACCGAGCTCGCCAAGAATCCCGGATCCGGAGGCAAACATCGCAAGAGCCCAGGCCAGCAGATAGCCAATCAGGACACCCAACAGTCCGCCGGTGACGCACAGCGCCGAGGACTCGGCCAAAAACTGGGCGGTAATATCGCGACGACTGGCGCCCAGAGCGCGGCGGATGCCGATCTCGCGGATGCGCTCAGTCACGTTGGTGAGCATCATGTTCATAATGCCGATACCGCCGACAAGCAGCGAGATGCTGGCGACAGCACCCATGATGAGCGAGAACGCGCCCATAAAGGAGTTGAGTGCATCGATGGCGCTTTTCATGGATGTCGCCGATACACTGTCGTACTCATCCTCCTCCGCGATGCCCTTCATCGCGCGCACCTTGGACTCGATGGTCTTGCAGAGCTCATCCATGTCCGTGCCCTCGGCGGCAAGTGCCGTCACGCTGGGGAATGAAGGATTCTCGTCACCAAACAGGCCGGAGATGGTTTCGCGTGGCATATACAGCGTGAGCGAGCCCATGGAGTCGCTGCCACCATCTATCACGCCTACAATCTGCACCTCGCCGTTGGACACCTTGATGGTTTTCCCCAGCGCATCCTGTTCGTTGCCGTAAAGCTGATCGGCGCCGTTGCGGCTGATGAGCGCCACGCGCGAGCCTGACTGGGACTCGGCCTGGGAATAGGTGCGCCCCGCAACGAGCTTGCTGGCCCCCACGGCGTCTAGCATGTCGCTATCGACACCTTGTGCCATGACGGTATAGCTTTTATCGCCGGTCTTGTACTCGGTATACGCGCTGTCGACAATGCCGATCTGCTCTATCTGCGGCACCAGTTTTTGAAGCTTCTCGATGTCCGACTCGGTGAGTTCTTGCGACGAATAGATTTGCACCATGCGTGCCGCATTGAGACCCAGACTGTTGACCAGGCTGTTTTGGATGCCGCCGATGAGCGAAGTCATGGCGATTACCGAGGCGATGCCGATGACAATGCCCAGGATGGTGAGCAGGCTGCGCCCCTTGTTGGCTTCGAGCGAGTGAAGGGCTTCCTGGATGAGATCGCGGGCGCTCATGCCACCACTCCTTTCGGCGGGTTGGCGGGGGCGGAAATCATGGGCAGGCTATCTACGGCGCTGCGTAGGGTCCGCGGTGCATGTGGAATATACGCGCCGTCGTGAATGCGACCGTCGCGGATGGTCACGGCACGGTCGGCCTCGGCGGCGATGCCGGGGTCGTGTGTGATAAGCACGATGGTTTTGCCGCGCTTCTGGAGCTTATGGAAGGTCTCCATCACAAGCGCTCCGGTGGCGGAGTCTAGGTTTCCCGTTGGCTCATCGGCCAGGATGATGGGCGGGTCATTGACGAGGGCGCGCGCGATGGCGACACGCTGCATCTGGCCGCCCGAGAGCTCGGATATGCGGTGGTCCCAGTGGTCGACGGGCAGCGTGACGGCCTGCAGCGCGTGCACGGCGCGCATTTCGCGCTGGCTACGGGACACATTAGTGTAGGCCAGCGGCAGCATGACGTTTTCGATAACCGACAGGCGCGGCAGCAGGTTGAAGCTCTGAAAGACAAAGCCAATGCTCAGGGCGCGAACTTCGGTGAGCTCGTCATCATCGAGCTCGGCCACGTTGAGCCCTTGCAGGTAGTAGTCGCCCGCCGTCGGCTTATCCAGGCAGCCTAGGATGTTCATGAGCGTTGATTTGCCCGAGCCCGAAGGGCCGGTAATGGCGACGAACTCGCCGGTATCTACCGCCAGGCTCACGTTATGCAGGATGTGGGCGCAACCTGCCTCGCTCTCAAAGATGCGGTGCACGTTGCGGATGTCGATAACGGGACGCATTACATGCCCTCGTCGGCAGACATACTGCCCGAATCCGCGCCGTAGCCGCCGTCAGCCGTTGCGTCCGCTCCGGTGTCCATGACGAGGGTGTCGCCATCGCGCAACTTGGTAACCGGCACGTTGGGGTTGATCTCGTTGCCCTGGTCGTCGCGCTTGACCTGTGTCTTGCCGACTACGGCTTCGTTGTCGTTTTGCGTCACGACTGTCACCTTCACGCGACGGGTTTGCTTGCCCTCGTCATCAGTCGCCACGTTGACGTAATAGTGTTCGCCGTCTTCGGTCATGAGCGCCATCGTCGGCACCATCACTACGTCGTCGAGCCGCTCGGTCACAACCGAGACCTCGGCCGTCATGCCCGGCTTCAGGCGCGCGTCGGGCGACTCGATGAGGATGTCGACGTTAAAGGTTACGCTGCCGCCGCCACCGTTAGCGGCGTCGGAGTTTGCCACCGACGCGATAGCCGTGACGGTGCCCTGGCTCACGATATCGGGAAACGCGGGATACGTGACGTTGGCGCTCTGCCCAACGGCGATCTTGGCGATGTCCTTTTCGCCCACCTGCACGGTCACCTTCATCTTGGATAGGTCGGCGATCTGCATGCACTGCTTGCCACCGCTCGTATCGCTTTCGCCCATGATCATGCCGCCTGTTACCGTGGCGCCCACCTTGGCGTTGAGCTCCACGATGCTGCCCGAGCTCGGGGCCGTGACCGTACGGCTGGCGGCCTTGGCGTTCGCCTGATCGAGGTTTGCCTGGGCCGAAGCGAGGCTGCGCTGCGCGGCCGATACGGCGTTCGTGTCCGCTGATGCGTCGGAGACGCCAGCCGCTGCGGAAGCTCCATCGACGTCCGTCGTTGGGGTGGTCTGCGCGACAGCTGCGGCTTTCTTCGCATTAGCGAGGTCTTCTTGAGCGGCGGCAACTGCACGCTGCGCCTCGGCAACGTTGCGATCGAGCTCGTCGTTTTTAATGGTCATAAGCACGTCGCCCTCGTTGACGGATTGGCCTGCCTGCACGTTGATAGAATCGACCGTGCCGTCGACAGAAGGGGAGACCACTGAGGACGAAATGGGTTTGAGCTGGCCTTTCGCCTCGACCGTTGTGGTAAACGTGCCCTCGGTCACCATGTCGGTCACCGGCCCGTTGTTGCCTGCGGGCCGTGCGTTGATGGCTAAGGTCACGACAACGGCGATGAGCACAATGGCGGCCACGACGCCGGCCGCAATGCCGCGTCGGATGAGCTTTTTGCGTCGACGTTCGGCACGTTTTGCCTTGAGCTTGGCATATGCCTCTTCATCGGAAATCTCGGTCGCATCGTTCCCGCGTCCGCTCTGCTTGTCGGCATGTACGTATGTACTCAGAGGAATCGTTTCGGTGGCACCTTCGGGCGTGCGCTCGGTATCATCTGGGCCCGGGGTGATCGTGGGGACATTCGGCATAGCGTCTCCTTTATAGAAAGAACCTCGATAATTATATGCGCCCACCGGTTGGGGCGGGCGCATAGGACGGTTTCTTTCGGAACTGTTAGATTGGTCGCAGCGGTTCCACGTTGTAGGAATGCGCGCGTTGCACTACGAGTGGACAACCACGCACAGGCCGACTTTGATGCAATCGTGCAGTGCCTTGGCGTCGGCCAGGCGCAGGTTGATGCAACCGTGGCTGCCGCACCACTTGTACGACTCGGCGTTATCGAAGCTCTTGTCGTTTTGCCAGGTGGCGTCGTGGAAGCCGATCATGTTGCCCTCAAACGGCATCCAGTAGCTCACCGGGCTCTCGTATTTGGGCTTACCGGTCTTGGGGTCCTTGGCGCCGATAAGCTTGGTGGCGCCGTCGTTGCTGTTGATCTGCCACACGCCCTCGGGGGTGGCGTCTTCGCCCGGTTTGCCGGAAATAAAGTTGGCCTCCCAAACGATATTGCCGCTCTCGTCATAGTAGCGCGCGTGCTGCTCGGACAGGTCGACGTCGATATACGCCTTCCAATCGGGCTCTCCCTTGGCGGTAAAGGTGTCGGCCTTCTGGGAGTAGTTGATCTCAATTTCGCCGGTCTGCTTGTTGTTAATAGCATCCTCGACCTGCTTGGCAAGCGTGCTGCTATCGATAGACCAACCAAAGTCACCGCCTTCGACGGCACATTGCTTGCCATCAGCGCGCGTCCACCAGCGAGTGGAGCCCACGGTATTAAAGCCGTTGGCGAGGTCTGCTGCCCAGTTGCTGATCTGGGAGGTGTCGAGTGTGGGGTTTGCAGGGTCGGCAAAGCTGATCCACTGCAGCACCGAGCTGCCGTCGACCTTGCCGGCATCCTCGCCGTTGAGCTTGAGAGTCACGTTGACGCCCAGGAAGTTGTTGGCGGCATCGCATGCGGCCTGAATCTGATCATCTGTCAGCGTGCCGTTGAGCGGCTCGTAGGCATCGTTGCCGAGCTTCGTAAGATCGACGGTCTCGGCCAACGACGCGAGCTCGATCTCTGCATACTTAATGACATGCTCGCGGTTGAGCTTTTCGTTGGAGCGGGCCTTCTCGACCGTGAACTTGCCCGCCTTCTCGTCGTAGGAGCTCGATGCCTCAAAGGTGCCCGAGCGGCCTTCGTTGAAAGCGTCGATGGCGGCGCCCAGATCCCCTTCGAACTGCTTTTGGTCAAAGGTGTCCGAGAGCATGGACAGGTCGACGTCCTGTTCCAGGTCGATGGTACCGTTTTTGGTTGCGCTAATGTTCTTGCCGCCGAGCGAGGCAATCAGGCGCGAAGGCCACAGCAGTGGCTCGTTGCTGCCGATAATCTCGTGGGCAGCTGCCTCGCCGTCGACGATGGGCTCGTCGGATTCGGGCTGATAGGTCCAGCTAAAGTCATCTCCCGAAACGGTGAGCTTGTAGTGCTTCCAGGCGGAGTCTACCTTGGTAGCGGCGGATGAGGCGTTGGAAAACGAGATATCGACGCCGGCGACGGTGGTGTTGGGGTAGGCAATCTGCGAAAACGCCACGACGCCCACGATATAGACGATAGCGACAAGGCCGAGGACGACGAAGAACGCCGTCTTGCCGCCCGTCTTATTGCCCTTTGCGGAGCGGTTGTCGGCGGGGCCGCGGTTGTTAGAAACTCGAGTGTGCGAAGGGCCCTGGTTGTGACCGGCGCCATGTGCGGAACGCTGCTGACGCTGCTGATGCTGGCCCTGATTGGGGCGCGGGGAGGTATTTGCCGCGCCGTGCTGTTGGCCATGAGCTGGCGCTACGGGACGCGGCGATTGGATGCCTCCGGGCTGCCTGCTGGGCTGTTGCGGATCGGGGATCAGTTGGCTGCGGTCGATTTGCGACATCGTATATATTTCCTTCGAGTTTCGCCTTACGGCTCATCGTGTTTTAACTGGGCTTGAATTATAGCGATTACGCAGTTGCTTGTGTTACGAAAACAGTGGCGATAAAGGATAGGTGGGACATATGTCCCACCTATCGTTCGCTTTTGCTCGCTATCCGCATATTCCGCATTTTGCGCACGCCGAGAGTGCTGCCGGTGCCTGCGCGATGCCGCCCTTGGCCGTCTCGCGCAGCGTGGCGGGCAGGGCGTGGCCAACCGAGAGCATCACGTGCGCCATCTGGTCAAACGGCACCAGGCTCTTGATGCCGGCGAGGGCGAGCTGCGCCGAGCTGAAGGCCGCGGCCACGCCGATGGCGTTGCGGTTTTGGCAGGGCACCTCGACAAGGCCACCGACGGGGTCGCAAACGAGGCCCAACAGGTTGCTCAGTGCGATGGAGCTGGCGTCGAGCGCCTGCTCGGGAGTGCCGCCCATCATCTGGACCAGCGCGGCGGCGGCCATGGCGGCAGCGCTTCCAACCTCGGCCTGGCATCCGCCCTCGGCGCCGGCGACGCAGGCGCTCGTGGTGAGGTTGAGGCCGATGGCGGCGGCGCAGTAGAGGGCATCCATGACCTGTTCGTCGTCGAGCTGGAGGTGATCGGCGAGCGCCAGCACGCAGCCGGGGACGACGCCCGCGGAGCCGGCCGTGGGGGCGGCGACGATCACGCCCATGGTGGCGGAGCGCTCGAGCACGGCCATCGCGCGGGCCACGGCATCGGTCTGAACGGGGCCCATCAGGCTTGTGCTCAAATCGTTGCGGCAGGTGGCATCGACGAGCTTGGCCTCGCCGCCGATCAGCCCGCCGAGCGATCGCTGCGGATTGGCGATGGGCGCCGTGGTCTCCTCGCGCATGACGTCGAGCACGCGGCGCATGGCTGCGATAGCATGGGCCTCGCCGGTTAGACGCGCCTCGCGCACGGCCATGACGGCGCCAATATTTAGGCCGAGCTCGGCGCACGCATCGAGCAGCTGCTCGCCGTCGTCGAAGATCTCCTTGGCCGAGACGCCGGGGGAGAGCGACGAGGCCGAGCCCGGGAGCTCGATAAATGTGGCGTAATCGACATTGTCGAGCTTTCGCAGCATGGGGACGACGGTGTCGTCGGGAGCGCCGTCGGTCTCAAAGACGGAGTAGGCCTGACCGCCCACCTCGGTGCGGTAGGTGCGGCAGAAGGCGATGTTGACGTGGGCGTAGGCAAGCAGGTTCGTGAGCGCGGCGAGCACGCCGGGGACGTCCTGGTGCGCCACGAAGAGCGTGGAATACATGCCCGAGATGTCGACGCCAACGCCGTTGATGCGGCTGATGCGCATCTTGCCGCCGCCAAGGCTCTCGCCGCGGACCTGTGCCGTGGCGCCCGTGTCGTCGACCATGTCGATGTCGACGGTGTTGGGGTGGATTGAGGCGTCGTCGCCCTTAATTTCAAAGTGATAGTCGAGGCCCTGCTCGCGCGCGAGGTCAAAGGCCTGCTTGATGTTCTCGTCGTCGGTATCGAGCCCCAAGATACCCGCGACGAGCGCGCGGTCGGTGCCGTGGCCGCGGTAGGTATGGGCAAAGGAGTTCCACAGGCCAAAGTTGACCTTGGTGATGCGACCTTCCAGCAGGCTGGCGGCAACCTGGGCGCAGCGCAGGGCGCCGGCGGTGTGCGATGAGCTGGGGCCGACCATGATGGGGCCCAAGATCTCGAATGCCGAGGTCGTAGCTAGTGTTTGCGGCTTGCCTGCCATGGCTGCTCCTTTATCTTATCTCTTCGTCCCGAGGGGTGGGGCATACTCTGTCCCGCCGTTCCGAGGGCTTTAGTATTTGGTCGCCTGCTCGGACAGTCCTGCTCGCACGGAGGCCGCATTAAGTGGCCTCCGGCTCGTGCGGAACTCGCGATCGACCAAATACTAAAGCCCTCGGAACTTAGGATACATGGTTGGAGTCGCTCTGCTGCAAAATTTATCGGCCTGTGATTTATTCCATGTCCCAGGTAGGCTCATCTTCACCACCATTAAATAAAAAAGAAGTACCGGTTGGGGCCGGTACTTCTTTTGGTGCGTCGATATTTGGTTGTAGCTTTTGCCGTTGGCTTACAGGCCGCAGGCTGCTTTGAGTTCTTCGACTCGGTCGGTTTTTTCCCAGGTGAAGTCGGCGTCTTCTCGGCCAAAGTGACCGTAGGCTGCCGTCTTCTCGTAGATGGGTCGACGCAGGTCTAGGTCACGGATGATGGCACCCGGGCGCAGGTCGAAGGTCTTCTCTACGGCTTCAACGATCTTGTCCTCGGCAACATGTGCGGTACCGAAGGTGTCGACCATGATTGAGAGGGGCTTGGAAACGCCAATGGCGTAGGCCAGCTCGACTTCGCAGCGGTCGGCAAGGCCGGCGGCGACGACGTTCTTGGCGACCCAGCGAGCTGCGTATGCGGCGGAGCGGTCGACCTTGGTGCAGTCCTTGCCGCTAAAGGCACCGCCGCCGTGACGGCCGTAACCGCCGTAGGTGTCGACGATGATCTTGCGGCCGGTCAGGCCCGTGTCACCCATGGGGCCGCCCACGACAAAGCGACCGGTGGGGTTCACGTAGATGTCGGCGTTGTCCCACGGCATGTTCTCGGCAGCCATGACGGGGATGATGACGTGCTCGATGAGGTCGTCCTTGATCTTGCCCATGTCCTCAATTTCGGCTGCGTGCTGCGTGGAAATGACGATGGTCGTGACCTCGACGGGCTTGCCGTCCTCGTAGCGCACCGTGACCTGAGTCTTGCCGTCGGGGCGCAGATAGGGCAGGGTACCATCGTGGCGCACGGCGGACAGGCGCTCCGCCAGGCGGCTTGCCAGGTAGTGCGGCATGGGCATGAGAGTCTTGGTCTCGTTGGAGGCGTAGCCAAACATCATACCCTGGTCGCCGGCGCCGATCAGGTCGATCGGGTCGGTGGTGGCGCCGGTCTGGGTCTCAAACGACTCGTCGACACCCTGGGCGATATCGGGGGACTGCTCGTGGATGAGGCTCATGACGCCGCAGGTATCGCAGTCAAAACCGAACTTTGCACGGTTGTAGCCAATGCGGCGGATAACGCCACGGGCAATTTCCTGCACGTCGACGTATGCCTGGGTGCGGATCTCGCCGGCGACGATGACGGTACCGGTGGTCACGAGGGTCTCGCAGGCGCAGCGGACGTTCTCGACGTTGGCGGGCACGCCGTTGGGCGCAATGTAGCCCTGCTCCTGTAGCTCTATTTCTTTGGCGAGGATTGCGTCGAGGACGGCATCGCTGATCTGGTCGGCGATCTTATCGGGATGACCTTCGGTCACCGACTCCGACGTAAACACAAAGGACCCCTGCTGGGGCGGGATGGAACGAAGTTCTTCTGACATGATTGTCCTTTCAAAACGTGTCCCGGCGACCGTTACCATTCCGCCGGGCTCTGTATGCAAGGGCACATCATAGCGCGTTAAACGAATATTCACACCCTTTCCGCACCTACTCATTGGGGACAGGCTTAAATGACCAGCCTTAAGCTAAGAACGTCCCATACGACTGGTCATTTAAGCCTGTCCCCAATGAGTAGGTCGATGCCCTTTGTGCGGAGGTGGGCATTGTTGCTTTATACTGGTGCGGTTAGACATCCATCCTGCAATCGAGGAGATTTCCATGGCATCAGACGTTCGCGTCCGCTTTGCACCCTCACCGACGGGCAAGCTGCACATCGGCGGCGCCCGCACCGCTATCTATAACTGGGCTTTTGCCCGCGCAAACGGTGGCACGTTCATCCTGCGCATCGACGACACCGATCCCACCCGTTCCACCGACGAGAACACGCAGATCATTCTGCGCGCCATGCGTTGGCTTGGCCTGGACTGGGACGAGGGTCCCGAGGTGGGCGGCGACTATGGCCCCTACGCCCAGACCGAGCGCCTGGACCTGTACAAGCAGGCCGCCCAGAAGCTTTGGGACGAGGGCAAGGCCTATCCCTGCTTCTGCACCAAGGAGCAGCTCGAAGCCGACCGCAAGGCCGCGCAGGAGCGCAAGGACCCCTTCCAGGGCTATCAGCGTCGCTGCCGCGATCTTGATCCCGAGGAGGCCCGTCGCCGCATCGAGGCCGGCGAGCCCTACGTCCTGCGCATCAAGGTGCCCGAGGACCGCGGCGACGTCGTCATCCACGACGCTGTCCACGGCGAGGTGACCTTCGACGCCAAGGAGCTCGACGACTTTGTTATCTTCCGCTCCGACGGCACGCCCACGTACAACTTCGCGACCGTCGTCGACGACGCCATGATGAAGATCACCCACGTCATCCGCGGCGACGATCACCTGTCCAACACCCCGCGCCAGGTCATGGTCTACGAGGCCCTCGGCGCGCCCGTGCCCACGTTCGCCCACATCTCCATGATCCTGGGTGCCGACGGTAAGAAGCTCTCCAAGCGTCACGGCGCCACCTCGGTGGAGGAGTACCGCGACGCCGGCTACCTGTCCGACGCTTTCGTCAACTACCTGGCGCTGCTCGGCTGGTCGCTCGACGGCGAGACCACGATCATCCCGCGCGATGTCCTGGCCAGCAAGTTCTCGCTCGACCGCATCTCTAAGAACCCGGCGACCTTCGACCCCAAGAAGCTCGATTGGGTCAATGCCGAGTACATCAACGGCATGTCCGATGCTCAGTTTGCCGACGAGATCATGGTCCCCGAGCTGCACGAGGCGGGTCTCATCGAGGGTAATGTCGAGTACGGCGAGGATTGGATCGATGCGCTTGCCGCCATCGTCAAGCCGCGCACCAAGATGCCGGCCGACGCCGTGACCGTCGCCGCTCCCATCTTTGCCACGGCCGAGACGCTCGAGTATGACGAGAGGTCCGTTAACAAGGGCCTGGCCAAGGAAGGCATGGGCGCCATTCTGGATGCCGCCAAGGCCGCGCTCGAGGGCGTGGACGAGTGGACCGCCGCGAACATCGACGCCGCGCTTGAGCCGCTGCCCGAGCAGATGGACCTTAAGAAGCGCGTGGTGTTCCAGGCCGTGCGCGTCGCCGTCTGCGGCAACATGGTGAGCCCTCCACTGGGCGAGACCATGGCGCTCGTCGGCCGCGACGACTGCCTGGCGCGCATCGACCGCGCCCGCACGATGGCGCTGTAGCAGCCGTGTAAACGCATGTATCCGAGCCCCGTTCACCCGAGCGGGGCTCTTGTTTCTGTAGACGTATGGGATAGGAGGTGCTGGAGCCGTGGCCGAGCAACTGTCTCTGTTTGGTTCGCCGGAACCGGAGGAGGTTCCGGTGAAGCCAGTGTCTGCCGCTGCCTCGGCTCAGCCTAAGCCTGCACCTGAGCCCATCGCCGCCTATGCGAGCGTGGTTCTCGACATCCCGACGCGTGCGCTGTCCGAGCCGTTTGCCTATGGCATTCCTCAACCCCTTGCTAGCGACGCGCAGATCGGATCCACGGTCCTGGTCCATTTTGGCAACCGTGCTGCCGCAGGCTACATCGTCGACATTGCGCCCGAGCTGGGCGATCTGCAGGGCAATAGCGCGCTCGACCCCGCGCGCATTAAAGCCGTCGAAGCCATCCTCAGCAAACCGCTCTTTACCGCCGAGGCTGCCCGTATCGCGCGCTGGATGAGCCGCGAGTATGTCGCGACGCTTTCCGAGTGCCTGCGCCTGTTTTTGCCCCCGGGTGGAAGCCCGCGCGTGGTCAAGGGCGACGACGGCGTGTGGACGGTTGAACGTCCCGCCGTCAAGCCTATCCAAAACCGCTGGGTCATGCTCACGCCCGAGGGCTTTGACTATACGCCGCCCAAGACCGCGGTCCGCCAGCGCCAGCTCATCGAGGCACTACGGTGCGGCCCGGTCACGACGCGTGACCTCAACCTGCTCTATAACAGCATGTCGGCTACCATCAAGGCGCTCGAAAAACGCGGCGTCGTGGTGGTGGAGGAGCGCCGTGCGTGGCGTGGCTGCAATGAACAGACCACGCTCTCCTCGGCAAGCGGCAAGGCACCGGTCGCACTCACCAACGGTCAGCAGCAGGCGCTCGCGCAGATTGAGCGCGCCCGTCTGGACGCTCATGGCGACGTGGTGCTGGTCGACGGCGTCACCGGCTCCGGCAAAACCGAGGTTTATCTCTCCGCCATCGAGCGCGTGCTCGCGGCCGGTCGCTCGGCGTGCGTGCTTGTGCCCGAAATCTCGCTGACGGCCCAGACCGTCGGCCGCTTCCGCTCGCGCTTTGGCGAGACGGTCGCCGTGTTCCATTCCCGCCTTTCGGCTGGCGAGCGCCTGGACCAGTGGGATATGGTCGCCAGCGGTGCCGCTCGCGTGGTCGTGGGCGCCCGCTCGGCGCTCTTTTGCCCGCTCAGCGACTTGGGCCTCATCATCATCGACGAGGAGCATGAGACCAGTTACAAGCAGGGTTCCAGTCCGCGCTACCACGCGCGCGAGGTGGCGGCAGAGATGGCGCGGCGTTACCGATGCCCGCTTGTGTTGGGCTCCGCCACGCCCTCGGCCGAGGCTCTCGACCGCTGCCGCCGTGGCATGTATAACGGTGCCACCTGGACGCGCGTCGAGATGCCCGAGCGCCCGGGACACGCCGTGCTGCCGACTGTCCGCATTGCCGACCTGCGCCGCGAGTTCTCGCATGGCAGCCGCTGCATGTTCTCAAAACCCTTGATGGAGGGCTTGGAGCGTGTGGTCGAGCGCCGCGAGAAGGCCGTGCTGTTGCACAACCGCCGTGGCTTTGCACCGTTCTTGATGTGCCGCGAGTGCGGATGCGTCCCCACCTGCAATCACTGCTCCACCGCGCTTACATATCACGAGCGCACGCACACGCTGCAATGTCACACCTGCGGTTCGTCTTGGCGCGTGCAGCCGTATCCCGCGCCCACGAGCCGATGCCCCAAATGTGGCAGTCGCTACCTGGCAAAAATGGGTCTGGGAACGCAGCAGATCGAGGACGCACTGCATCAGATGCTTCCCGAGGATGTCGCCATTATTCGCATGGATGCCGATTCCACGCGCGGCAAGGATGCGCACAAAAAGCTGCTCGAGCAGTTCGATGCGGCGGATTGTGCCGTGTTGCTGGGCACCCAAATGATCGCAAAGGGTCTCGATTTTCCCGAGGTCACGCTCGTAGGCGTGGTCAATGCCGACTTCGCCCTCAAGCTGCCCGACTTTCGCGCAGGGGAGCGCGCCTACGATCTGCTGGAGCAGGTTGCGGGCCGCGCCGGCCGCGGCGATCGCCCCGGCGAGGTTATCATCCAGACCTACCTGCCCGAGGACCCGGTCATCCGCGCCGTCGCCGAGCACGACCGCTCGATTTTTACCGACTACGACCTGGACCAGCGCCGCGACGCGCTGTACCCGCCGTTTGTTCGCCTGGTCAACATCTTGGTATGGTCGGCGAACCGAGACGACGCGCAGAACTACATCGGACGTATCGCAAAGCTTCTTAAGCGCCGCTGGCATGCCGCCGCGCCCGACTTTTTGCGGGCGGGGAGTGCCGTGCCGCAGGTGCTGGGCCCGGCTTCGTGTGTAATCGAGAGAGCCAAGGACCGTTACCGCTTCCATCTGCTTGTGAAGTCGCCCGTGGGGTACCATGTCTCTGATGATATCGACGCCTGCCTCAAAGAGGTGGGCTCCGTGCGCGGCGTGAGCGTGAGCGTTGACGTCGACGCCTATGACCTGATGTAACAACCCGAAAGGATGGCCATGGAAGCCAACGGAATCGTACTGTCGCCCGACCCTCGTCTGCGCCAGGAGTGCGTCGTCATCGAGGAGATCACCCCGGCGATCGAGGCGCTTGCCGAGAAGATGAAGAAGATGATGTTCGAGAACGGCGGTTGCGGCCTGGCTGCCCCGCAGATCGGCGAGCTCATTCAGCTCGTCACCATCGACTGCGACTACAGTGACAAGAATGATTATGATCCGTACGTGCTTATCAACCCTGTCATTGTTGAGCAAAGTGACCATCTGGTGCCCTTTAGCGAGGGCTGCCTGTCCATCCCTGGCATTAGCTGCGAGATCGAGCGTCCCGACCATGTCGTCGTCGAGGCGTACGACTTGGACGCTAACCTGATTCGCTACGAGGCCTCGGGCGATCTGTTCTGCGTGTGCCTGCAGCACGAGATCGATCACTTGCACGGCAACACCATGTTCGAGCGACTGAAGCCCATGCAGAGGATCAAAGCAGTCAAGGAGTACCAGGACGCCCTGGCCCGCGGCGCTCGACCGGGCGAGACGGAGTAGGTCCCACCGTCCCCGGTGCTGAGCGCCCACATATCATCCCGTGCTCAAACATTCTCGCTTTGCTGCGAAACTGTGCGCGGGACGATATGTGGGCGCTCAGCACCGGGGACTGCGTTGTTCTGGCTCGGTTCGCCCAGGTGCCGTTGGGCCAGGGAGGGGCGTCTTCGCTGATAATTGCTTTGCTGAAAGAGCTGCTTTTATTGCGGCTCTTTCTTTGGTTTTGGGTATATTTGTCTTTGTTGAACTGTTCTTGCGACTGGGTGCGCTTGCGACCTGGAATGCTTTTTTGTAGCCGTCTCGGCTCGTTATTGAGAGGAGACTAACTTTTATGCGTATTGTGTTTATGGGTACGCCTGATTTTGCTGTGCCTTCGCTGACTTCGCTTGTTGAGGCTGGGAATGAGATTGCGCTTGTTGTTACTCGTCCTGATGCTGTTCGTGGGCGTGGTAAGAAGCTGGAGCCGTCTTCTGTTAAGGCTAAGGCGCTTGAGCTGGGGTTGCCGGTTGTTGAGGCTAATCGTATAACGGCCGAGGTTGTTGAGGCTCTCCAAGCTGCCCGGGCTGACATTTTCTGTGTGGCTGCCTATGGCTGCATTTTGCCTGATGAGGTGCTGCATATGGCGCCGCTTGGTATTGTGAATGTTCATGCGTCTTTGCTGCCTCGTTGGCGTGGCGCCGCTCCTATTCAGCGTGCGATTCTTGCTGGTGATGAGGTTGCTGGCGTTTCCATTATGCGCATTGGACATGGCGTGGATACTGGTGCTTATTGTGCTCAGGCTTCCACGTCGGTTGCCGGTAAGCATGCTGAGGCGCTGACCATGGAGCTTGGTGAGCTTGGCGGCAAACTGCTTGCCGATACGCTTCCTTCTCTTGCCGATGGCACCGCCGTGTGGACTGAGCAGGATGAGTCGCTCGTCACTCATGCTGCCAAGATTTCCAAGCTGGAGATGCGTCTGGATCCGCAGATGGCTGCGCTCGATTGCGTGCGTCATGTGCTCGCTTCGTCCGATACCGCGCCTGCTCGTTGCGTGATTGCCGGCAAGACCGTGCGTGTGCTCGATGCTGCGCTGGCCGATGTTTCGCTTGGCAAGGGCGGCGTTGACGTTAAGAATAAGCGTGTTTTCCTTGGCCTTTCCGATGGTGCGGTTGAACTGCTCGAGGTTAAGCCTGATGGCAAGCGTGCCATGGCCGCTTCTGCTTGGGCTGCTGGGCTGCAAGGCGCCGATCTTGCATGGGGTGTTTTGTCATGAGCAAGCTGTCTCCCGCGCGCAAACTTGCGCTCGATGTGCTAATGGAGGCCGATCGCCGCGGCATGTATGCGCGCGACGTGCTGTCCTCTCGCGCATCGGCCAAGGCTATTGACCAGCGCGATTCCGCTTTTGCAGCTCGCTTGGCGCTTGGTGTGGCCGCCACGCAGGGTATTTTGGACGAACTGCTCGATCAGTTTCTCGATAAGCCTAAAAAGGTTGCGCCGCGTGTTCGCATGGCGCTTCGTATCTCGGCCTTCGAGATGCTCTATCTGCATACGCCTGGTCGCGTTGCGGTGAGTCAGGGCGTTGAGCTGGTGCGCAGCGGAGCTAAGTCTGCCGCCGGTTTGGCCAATGCCGTGCTGCATAAGGTCGCGGACAACGTTGAGGACTTTGCCACGGCGTCCGATGTAGATGAGTCTGAGCGACGCCTGGTTCGTCTGTCGCGCCTGATGGGACTGCCGCGTTGGCTGTGCGCTCGCATTATGGCATCGTTCGACACGCCAGAGGGTGCGCTTAACTTTGCCGGCAATCTGGCCCCCGCGCCACTGGCCCTGCATGAGAACGCCTTTGCGACCAAGCCCGATCCGTATATCTCGCAGCTCGTCGCGCCTGTCTTCCCGGGCTGCCATGCCCCGGTTGATGCCCAGGTTACCGTTGCTTCGGGTGTGTTTGAGCGTGCTGCCGCGGTGGCATCTGATCTCAACGCGCAGCTTATCGCCACGGCAGCCACGCGCCCTGGAAGCTGCCTTGAGATTGGTGCCGGTCGTGGCACCAAGACCTATGTGATGATGTGCCAGGCCAAGCGTGCGGGCTATGAACGTCAGCATACGGCGCTTGACCTGCATGATCGCAAGTGCGATCTGAATCTCGCTCGCCTGCATAAGGCCGGTATTCAGGGCGTTCGTACGGTTTCGGGTGATGCTTGCGAGCTCGATGAGGTTCTCACATCGTTTGATGCCATGCGCGGTGAGCGGGTCAAGTTCGATACCGTGTTTATCGATGCGCCGTGCTCAGGCACCGGAACCATGCGTCGTCATCCCGAGATCCCGTGGCGTCTGACCGAAAAGGATGTGACGGTTGAGCTGCCCAAACTGCAGCTGTCGATGCTCAAGGAAGCCGCCGCGCGCGTGGCCGCCGGCGGCGAGCTCATCTATGCGACGTGCTCGGTCTTCGACGAGGAGAACACGCAGGTGGTGGATGCTTTCCTTGCTTCTCCTGAGGGCGCCGGCTTTAGCGTGGCATCGCTTTCCGAGGCACAGATTCTGCAACTCCCTGAGTTCGATCAGGCCAAGAAGCTCGTATCCGTACGCCAAAACGATCGAGGCCTCTTCCAAAGCGTCCCCGTAAACGCCGATTCCTACGACGGCCACTTCTGCGCCAGACTGGTCCGCAAGTAACGACTAAGTTGCGGTGAAATAGGGATTGAATAGCGGCATCTACCTGCCAAACAGTCCTTATTTCACCGCAACTCATAGAGCTACCTGCAACAGAAAGAGGCGGCCCCGCGATCGGCGTTGATCGCGGGGCCGCGTTGTTTCTAGTGGTTATGCGGGCAGTTGGCGCAGCAGCCGCTGGTGGCGTTGGTGCTAGAACCGCCACTGCGCTGGTCGGTGTTGTAGAAGCCGCTGCCCTCAAACTTGATGCCGCTGGCCGAGAACGTCTTGGCCGCCGGGGCACCGCAGCTCGGGCACACGACCTCGGGAGTCTCGGACATGGAATGCTCAACTTCAAACACGTTTCCGCAGCTCGAGCACTTGTAATCGTAGCGCGCCATAATACTTCCTTTTCAGCACAAAGCGGGCAGATTACTCTGCCCGCAAAAATTCAAACGTCTGTAACTGTACCCTATATCGGGGGTTTTATCACGCTTCGCCCCAGAATCTATGGTTGTTGCGCAGGAGCTGTGCGGTTTTGTTCTCGGCGGCTGCAATGTCCGCCTCGTCAGCCTGCCAGGTCCAGTTGCCCGTGGCCACGCCCGGAACGTTCATGCGCGCGTCGTCGCCAAGCCCCAGGACATCCTGCAGCGGCATCATCACCAGGGGAGCGTCGCTTGCCAGCGCGTCGCTCATCAACTTTGCCGCCACCTCAACACCGCTCGGTTCATCGCCGCCCGCAAAAGAACGCGTGCACCAACCGGCCAGCGTCGACGTATCGTGCGTCGAGGTGTACAGAATCTTGCCGGGCGTGGGATGCACGCCGCAACGAACGTCGTAGTCGCTAAACTCCAGCACGTCCATGCCGGGGAAACCGCAGGTCGAAGCCATGGCGCGAACACCGGGCGTCAAATAGCCCAGGTCCTCGGCTATAAAGTTGAGCGGACCCAGCTCGTCGTAGGCGGTCTGGAACAGATCCTTGCCCGGGCCCGCCAGCCAGCGGCCCTCGGCGCAAGCCTTGCCCGCGGGGATACTAAAGTAGCTGTGGAATCCCAGGAAGTGATCCAGGCGCACGCGGTCGTAAAGCGAAAACGCGCGGCGCAGGCGATCCATCCACCAGCTATAGCCGTTCTGCTTCATGTGGTCCCAGCGGAACGTCGGGTTGCCCCACACCTGACCCTCGGGCGCAAAGTTGTCGGGCGGCGCGCCCGAAATCTCAATCGCCTTGCCGGTATCGGACAGCCAGAAGTTCTCAGGTTCGCTCCACGCGTCTGCCGAATCGTCGGACACGTACATAGGAATGTCGCCGATAACCTCGATACCCTTCTTGTGCGCGTAGTTCATGAGCTCGCACCAGGCCAGGTCAAAGCGGTACTGCATGTACGCCTGAAGCTCGGCCTCGTTGTGGAAGCGCTTGTCGTCGATTAGATGCTCGTTGTAGCGAGCGACATCTGCCGGCCAATTGTGGCGCGACTCGCCCTCAAAGTACTTTTTGACGGCCATATAGACGCAGTACTTCTCGAGCCAATCGGCATTGCGATGTTTAAACGCGGTGTACAGCGGATCGGCATCCTCCCCGCCGCGGGCCTTCCAGGTCTCAAAGTCGGCGGCCAGCTCCTCGTGGCTCTCGGGTAGCAGGTCGAAATTGCCTGCAAAGGCCGAAGGACCGGCGTAGGGGGAGCGGAAGAAGTCCGTGGGATTGACGGGCAAAACCTGCCAGTAGCGCATGCCCATGGCGGCCAGATGGTCGATAAAGCGACGCGTGGGTGCGCCGATCGTACCGGGCTTGCCGTCATCGGTCGGCACCGATGTGATATGGCACACAACACCCGCACCGTGATCGAGCGGCTCCTGCAGGCGCTGCTCGGCGTGGTGATAGATGATCGACGAACCCAGCGGATACAGATCGAGCGTGACCGTGCCGTTGTGGATCTCGCACTCGTGACCGCTAATCACATCGCTCGCGCATTCGCCGAGTGCCGGAATCGTCACGCGGTGTGAATTGCGCAGGCTGCGGTTGATGATAACCGTCGCGGACTCGCCATCCTTGCCCGTGCGGTTGTATGCCAGCACCTCATCATTGAGCGCAAAGGCCTTAATTTCACCGTCGATCATAAACGGCAGCGCGCGGCGCACAGCAGATGCGTTCTTGACGATCGCAAACGTATCGAAGTCGTGCAGGTTTTCCTTGGTCGGCATGGTGCGACGATTGCCCGGATCGGTGAGACCCTCCAAGCCGTACTCGTCACCGTAATAGATTGAGGGAACGCCCGGGAAGGTCATCTGCATGAGCGTCGCGAGCCAAAAACGGCTCTTGGCCAGGCCCATCGCGTTCTCGTCCAAGCGCCACTTGCTGCGCTCGCACTCGGGCAGCTGTGACTCGTCGGGGCCGCCGCCGAGCACCGAGATGATGCGCGGACGGTCGTGGCTCGAAAGCAGATTAAGTGCGCAAGACAGGGCCTCACGCGGATAGTTCTCGCGTAGGGTCTCGATATCCTCGGCAGCTTGGTAGGCGTTTTTGTAGCCCATCAAAAAGCCGATGACCATGTCGCGGAAGGGGTAGTCCATGGCCGAGTCGAGCTCGGAGCCTTGCAGATAGCGACGCAGATGGCCGTAGCTGATCTTGTTGGAGGCGTCTTCCCATACCTCGCCGAGCAGCAGCGCGTCGGGCTTCTCGGCGAGCACGGCCTTTTTGATCTCGGCCAGGAAGTCATCGGAAAGCTCGTCGGCCACATCCAGGCGCCAGCCGTGAGCGCCGGCGCGCAGCCATTTACGAATGACGCCGTCCTTGCCCAGGAGCCGCTCGCGCACCAGATCGGAGCTCTCATTGATGGCGGGCATATTGCCCACGCCCCACCAGCAGTCGTACGAGCCGTCCTCGTGGAAATAAAACGCATCGCGCCACGGAGAGTCCTCGCTCTGCCACGCGCCCACTCCGGGGTAGTTGCCGTAGCGGTTGAAGTAGATCGAATCGTCGCCCGTGTGGTTGAACACGCCGTCCAGAATGATGGAAATGCCCAGCCTCTCGGCTGCCTCGCACAGCTCAGTAAAGTCCTGCTCGGTGCCCAGAATCGGATCGATCTTGGTGTAATCGGCGGTGTCGTAGCGGTGGTTGCTCGCGGCTTCAAAAATGGGGTTGAGGTAGATGGCCGTAAAGCCCAGCTCGGCGATGCGAGGCAGGTCTTCTTGGATACCCTTGAGCGATCCGCCATAAAAGTCCCAGGTCTTGATGGAGCCGTCCTCGGCGCGCTCGTACACAGGCGGCTCGTTCCAGTCCTCGACCATCCGGCGCTGGATTCCGTTGCGCGGCTTATCGACTTCGGCCTGCGTGCGCTCGCGCCAGTTTTCGTCGCGGGCGTAGCGATCGGGGAAGATCTGGTAGACCATACCGCGCTCGTACCAGGTGGGACGGTTCTCGCGGTGCTTGTAGACGGTAATCTGGAACGACGGGACCTCGGCGTAGTTGTAAGTTACGCCCTCGCCACCGGTGCGACCTTGCGGTGCACCCAAGCGGACCTCGGGCTGGCCCTCGATGTTGCAGATAAAGCTGTACCAGATAAGACAGGGCTCGGTGCACTCAAGCTCTGCAGTAAATATGCCGTCGCCCTCGTGCGTCATGGGATACAGAGACTCACCGATTTCATCGACCCAGGTACGCAGGGTAAGCGTTGCCTGGTTGGGGTCGGCATCCTCCAAAATCACCGAGAGCGAAACGGAAGTTCCAGTGGTCACAGCGCCAAACGGAATGCGAAACTGCGGCAGACGACTGTTGTGAATCAATCTCATAATACGGTCCAGTTCAATAGAATCACGGCCTGCGGGCCATGGGCTTTACGCACAGGAAGTAAGTATATCTGTTGTACACAGGCTGTATAAACAACATCCGTTTACCATCGGCGAACGGTTGTCCTAGAAAATCGTTTTACCAACTACCTACAGAGAAGGGGCACCCGGTTGGAGCGCCCCTTACATAGGGTTTGATTAGGTTTTGGATCGTCTGTGGGCTAGCGGCGCTTGCGGGTGGCCGTGGCCTTGCGGACGGACGTCTTCTTGGACGGGGCCTTTTTCTCTGCCGGAGCGGCGGAGGAGACCGGAGTCTCCTTGGCGGGCTCGGGCTTGGCCTTTACCTCGGCCTTGGGCTCCACTTTGGCAGCAGCAGGCTTAGCCTCTGCCTTGGTAGCTGCGGCCTTTGTCGTGGTCTTTTTGGCCGTCGTCGTAGAGCGCTTGCGCGTGGTGGTCTTGGTGGCCGGCTTTGCCTCGACGGTTGCCTCGGCCTTGGGCTCAGCGCCCGTCTCCTCGACTTTGGCGGCTGGCTTTGCGGCTGACTTGGTCGTGGCGGCCTTCGTGGTCGTTGACTTCGTTGCCGTGGTCTTCTTGGCTGCCGTGGTCGTCTTCTTGGCAGCGGTTTTGGCCGGTGCCTTGACGGCGGGTTTGGTATCGACGACGGTCTCAGCCTTTACCTTGGGAGCAGCCTCGGCCTCGGCGGCCTTCTTGGCAGCTGCGGTGGTGCGCTTGCGCGTGGTCGTTGTCTTGGTAGCGGTGGTTTTGGTTGCCGCCGCCTTGGTCGCAGTAGCCTTCTTAGCTGTCGTCTTGCGAGTCGTGGTCTTCTTTGCCGCAGGCTTCGCAGCAGGCTCGGGCTCAGGAGCAACCTCAGCCTTCACCTCAGGCTCGGCCTTTGCGGGCTCAGCTTCATCCGGCTTCTCCTCGGCCTTGGGCTCCTCAGCGGCCACCGGCTCAGCAACAGCTTTAGGCTCGTCGACAACTGCCACCGGCCTCTCAATCTCCGGATGCATAAAGAAGTACAGGTCCAGATACTTATCGGCCGAACGCGTCCAGCTAAAGTCCTGGCTCATGGCCTGCGTGACCAGCTGATCCCAGGCCTCGCGGTTATCCCAGAACAGACGCGCCGCGCGGAATACGGCATCGCCCATCTCATCGCCGTTAAAGTTGCTAAACGAGAAGCCCGTGCCCTCGCCGGTAAACTCGTTATACGGGATCACGGTGTCCTTAAGGCCGCCGGTCTCGCGCACGATGGGCAGGGTACCGTAGCGCATGGCGATGATCTGCGACAGGCCGCAGGGCTCAAACTTCGAAGGCATCAGGAACATGTCGGCGGCAGCATACATGCGCTGCGACAGTGCCGGATCGAACTCGATGCGAGCCGCCATTGTGCCGGGGTACTTGTCCTGGAAGTAGCGCAGGCCGTCCTCGTAGTCGCGGTCGCCGGTGCCCAGCACCGCCACCTGTACGCCGCCGGCCAAGATGCGGTCGAGCGCGTACATGACCAGGTCCATGCCCTTCTGGCGCGTCAGACGCGTGACCATGACCATAAGCGGGCGGTCGTCGCGCACCTCGAGGCCCAGCTCCTCCTGCAGCTTGGCCTTGCACACGGCCTTGCCGGAGCGGTCCTCCACGGTGTAGTTGGCGGCAATGCGCTTGTCGGTCGCCGGGTCAAAGCCCGCGACGTCGATGCCATTCAAAATGCCCTGCAGCGCATAGGAGCGCTCGCGCAGCACACCGTCCAGGCCCTCGCCAAACTCGGGCGTCTGGATCTCGTTGGCATAGGTGGGGCTCACCGTAGTGATGGCATCGGCATAGCGCAGGGCGCCCAGCATGTAGTTGATGCTGCAGGCGTCGCAACGCAGCTGCGACGCGGCCGCGGGAATATGCGCCACACCCAGGATGTCCTCCATCACGGTGTCGCTAAACTGGCCCTGGAACGCCACGTTGTGGATCGAGAACACGGTCTTGACGCGGTCGTACAGCGGCAGGCCCTGGTAGAACTCGCGCAAAAACACGGGCGCCAGTGCCGTCTGCCAGTCGTTGCAGTGCAGGATGTCGCACTCAAAGCCGGCCGGCAGGTGCTGCAAGCTCTCGGTGATGGCCTTGGAGAAGAACGCAAAACGCTCGCCGTCGTCAAAGAAGCCGTACGGATAGTCGCGCGCAAAGTAGCGCTCGTTGTCGATGAACATATAGGTGACGCCGTCGTGCTCGAGCTTCTCGAGTCCGCAGTACTCATTGCGCCAGCCCAGGCTCACGTAAAAGTCGGAGAAGTGCTCCATCTGCGCCTTGTACTCGTCCTTGATGGTGGCGTACTTGGGCACCATCACGATAACTTCGGCGCCGGCGCGCACAAGCGCCGCAGGCAGCGAGCCCGCCACGTCGCCCAGGCCACCGGTCTTCACAAACGGCGCGCACTCGGCCGAGGCAAACACGATCTGCATCTTTTTGCTGGAATCAGCCATATTGTCTCCCATGTTGCAATTCGAGAATAGCCGCCTGGCGCGAACCGGGCGGCTATTCTACATGTTACGAGCGATGTTGCGGTGCCAACGTTAACGTACGATGGTGGTATCGGAAGTTAACGGAGCCTTGCCCAGCACCAGGATGTTCTCGGGCGTGCCGCGAAGCTCGGTGTTGGTGGGAACCACGTTGTTCTTGTCCAGGATGGCGTTCTCAACGCGGGCGCCGCTCTTGATGATGCAGCTCTGGTTGATGATCGAGTTGGTCACCGAGGCGCCTTCCTCGACCACGACGCCGCGCGACAGAATCGAGTTGCGCACGGTGCCCTTGATGATGCAGCCGGCCGAGATGATCGAGTTGCAGGCGTGGCTGCCGGTCGCATAGCGCGAAGGCGGCACGTCGTGGGCCTTGGTCAGAATCGGACGCTCGGGGTCAAAGAGCTGGTCGGCCACGGTCTGGTCGAGCAGGTCCATGCTGCGGCGATACAGCGACTTCTCGCTAAACACGCCCACAACCTCGCCCTTGTACTCGTAGCTGCACACGTCGATGTTGCCAAAGTCGCCCTGAAGTGCCTCGAGCAGGTCCAGATAGTCGGCGGCCTGGTAGTGGTCGATGATCTCGAGCAGCGTCTCACGGTTGACGATGCAGCAGTCCATAGAGGCGTTGTCGCCGTACACGACGCCGGCGCTCACGCCCGTCAGGCGGCCGTTCTCGTTGATCTGCAACTTGGTCTCGTCATCGACGTTGCGCGTGGCCTTGCAGTACACCACGGTCATCTGGGCACCGGAGTTCTCGTGCGCGTCGATGATGGTGTTGAGGTCCATGTTAAAGATGATGTTGGTGCCCATCATCACAACGTATGGCTTGTCCGAGCGCTGGAACAGCGTCTTGTTGGAGATGATGTCGCGCAGCAGGAAGCGCATGCCGCCCTTGGTGGTGCCATACGCGTTGCCGGGGACCATAAACAGGCCGCCCTTCTTGCGGTCCAGGCCCCAGTCCTTGCCCGAGCCCACGTGGTCGATCAGCGAGCGATAGTTGCCCGGCATGACGACGCCGACGGTCTTGATGCCGGCATTCATCATGTTGGACAGCGGGAAGTCGATCAGGCGGTAGCGACCCAAAAACGGAACAGACGCGATGGGGCGATCCTTGAGCAGCACGCTGCCGTAGGTCGAAGAGTAGTTAGCGGTGATATAACCGATGGCCTTGCGATTGATCATCGGATCATTCCCCCTTCCCGATAACGACGTCATTTCCAACGACGGCCGTATCCTTGGTGGTATCGACAGAGCCGAGCTTCACGCCCTCTTCGACCGTGGAGTTCTCGCCCAAAATAGCGCGGCAGATGTGCGCGCCGCTCTTAACGTGCGCACCCGGCAGCAGCACGGAGTCCTCGACCACGGCGCGCTCCTCGATGATGACATCGGTCGAAAGGATCGAGTGGCGAGCGGTGCCGTATATCTTACAGCCGTTGGAGACCAAACAGTCGTCCAGGCGGCCGTCCGGACCAATGTAATGCGGCGGACGCGTGGTGATGTTGGACATGATGGGGAAGTGCTTGTCGAACAGATCGAACTCGGGGTTGTTTCCCAGCAGGTCCATCGAGGTCTCGTGGAAGCTGGCGATGGTGCCGACGTCCTTCCAAAAGCCGTGGAACTCGTAGCTGTACAGGCGTTTGTTCTCGCCGAGCAGCTTGGGGATGATGTCCTTGCCAAAGTCGTGGCTCGAGCGCTGGTCCAGAGCGTCCTCCTCGAGCGCCTCAATCAGCACGTCGGCCGAGAAGATGTAGATGCCCATGGACGCGAGGTTCGAATCGGGCTTATCGGGCTTCTCGGTGAACTTGGTAATGCGGCCGTCCTCGGGGTCGGTGGTCAGGATGCCAAAGCGGCTGGCCTCCTCCCACGGCACGGGCATAACGCTCACCGTGAGGTCGGCGTTGTTTTCAATGTGCGTCTTGAGCATCTTGCGGTAATCCATGCGATACAGGTGGTCGCCAGACAGAATCAGGACGTACTTGGGATCGTTGGCCTTGATGTAGTCCAGGTTCTGCGTAATGGCGTCGGCCGTGCCCGCATACCAGGCGCCGCCGGTCTGCGTCTCGTACGGCGGCAGGATCGACACGCCGCCGTCGCGGCTGTCCAGATCCCACGCCTCGCCGGAGCCCACGTAGGCATGCAGCAGGTAGGGGCGATACTGCGTCAGAACGCCCACCGTGTCGATGCCCGAGTTGGAGCAGTTGGAGAGCGAAAAGTCGATAATGCGGAACTTGCCACCAAAGCTAACCGCCGGCTTAGCGATCTTTTGGGTGAGTGCCCCCAATCGGCTGCCCTGTCCTCCTGCGAGGAGCATCGCGATGCATTCTTTCTTACTCATCGATTTCTCCTTCTGTCATCGATGTTCCTAAACCCATTAGCGACGGGCGCGGCGCAACGTCACGCCCGTCGAGTAATGCCGTGCTGGCATAGGGGAGTTCGCGCGCCTTTACGCGTGCCAGATCTCGTCGCGGTACTCGCGAATGGTGCGGTCGCTCGAGAACCAGCCCGAGGAGGCGGTGTTGAGCAGGGCCTTGCGGTTCCAAGTCTCCTGGTCGCCGTAGCTGTTCGTGAGCGCCTCCCAGGCGTCGACGTAGCTGCGGAAATCGGCCATGACCAGGTCGGGGTCGTTGTTGTTCATGAGCTCGTTGTAGATGCTCTCGAAGTTACCCGAAAGACCCGCAAAGGTGTTGTCCTTGAGCTCGTCCATCACGCGGCCCAGACGCTCGCGATCGCCGTTGAGGGTATCCCATGCAAAGTAGCTGTTGGATGCCCAGAGCTGCTCGACCTCGGGGGCGGTCAGGCCAAAGATGGCCTCGTTCTCGCGACCGGCAAGGTCGGCGATCTCGATGTTGGCGCCGTCGAGGGTGCCCAGCGTAATGGCGCCGTTCATCATGAGCTTCATGTTGGACGTGCCCGAGGCCTCCTTGCCGGCCGTAGAGATCTGCTCCGAGATCTCGGCGGCAGGGTAGATGAGCTGGGCGTTGCTCACGCGGAAGTTGGGGATAAAGCAGACCTTCATGACCTCGTTCACGCGGGCATCGTTGTTGATGACGTTGGCCACGGAGTTAATGAGGCGGATGGTCTCCTTGGCGAAGGTGTAGCTCGAGGCAGCCTTGCCGCTAAAGATGAAGGTCGTCGGCGTCACGTGGAAGTTGGGATCGGCGATGCGACGGTTGTAGATGTCCATCACCTTCATGATGTTCATGAGCTGGCGCTTGTAGGCGTGGAAGCGCTTCACCTGAACGTCGAAGACGGTGTTGGGGTCGATGACCAGACCGGTCTCGGCCTTAACGTAGGCGGCCAGGCGCTCCTTGTTGGCGCGCTTGGAGGCACCCACGGCCTTAAGGAACTCGGTGTCGTTCTGGAAACCTTTAAGCTTCTCCAGCTCAAAGGCGTCCTTCAGCCAGCCGTCGCCAATGGCCTCGGTCACGAGCTTGGCATAGCTGGGGTTGGCCTCGGCAAAGAAGCGACGGTGCGAGATGCCGTTGGTCTTGCTGTTGAACTTCTCGGGCGTCAGGGCATAGAAGTCCTTGAGCACGATGTTCTTGATGATGTCGGAGTGGATCTTGGCCACGCCGTTGACGCTATGACTGCAGATTACGGACAGGTTGGCCATACGAATCTCGCCGTCCCACAGGATGGCGGTCTGGCGCAGACGCTCCTGCCAGCCCTCCTGCGTGGTGTCGAACGACTCGTGCCAACGACGGCTGATCTCGTCGATAATCTGGTACACGCGGGGGAGGAGCTTGGAGAACGTGCCGATGGGCCACTTCTCCAGGGCCTCGGGCAGGATGGTGTGGTTGGTGTAGCTCACGACCTGCGTCACGATGTTCCAGGCGTCGTCCCACTCGAGCTTCTTCTCGTCGATGAGGATGCGCATGAGCTCGGGGCCGCACATGGCGGGATGCGTGTCGTTGGTGTGGATGGCCACAAACTGCGGCAGCAGCTCCCAGTTCTCGCCGTGTTCCTTCTGAAAGGTGTCGAGCAGGCTGTAGATGCCGGCCGAGACAAACAGGTACTCCTGCTTCAGGCGCAGCAGACGGCCGTGCTCGCCGGCGTCGTTGGGGTAGAGGATGGCGCTGATGGCCTCGGCCTCGGCGCGCTCGGCATCGGCCAGGGCGTAGTCGCCGCGGTTGAAGGCCTCCAGATCGAAGTGCTCCTCGACCGGCTCCGCGGCCCATACGCGCAGCTTGTTGACGGTCTCGCCGGCATAGCCCACAACGGGGATGTCATAGGGGACGGCCAGGATGTCCTGCGTGTCCACCGTACGGTAGAACGTGCGGCCGTTCTCCTCAAAGCCCTCGACGCGGCCACCAAACTTAATGGTCACGGCCTTATCCTGACGACGGACCTCCCAGGGATAGCCGTGGGTGAGCCACTCGTCGGTGGCCTCGACCTGGCTGCCGTTGACGATTTCCTGCTTAAACAGGCCGTAGCGGTAGCGCATGCCGTTGCCGTATCCGGCAATGCCCTCGGCTGCCATGGAATCCAGGAAGCATGCGGCCAGACGGCCCAGGCCGCCGTTGCCCAGCGCCGGATCGGGCTCCTGGTTCTCGATGACGGACAGGTCAAAGCCCATGTCGTCGAGCGCCTCGGCGACCATGTCGCGCACGCCAAAGTTGAGCAGGTAGTTGTCGAGCAGGCGGCCGATCAAAAACTCGATCGAGAAGTAGTACACGCGCTTCTTGCCCTCGGACACCGCACGGGCGTCGCTCTTGGTGGCAACGGTGCGTGCCTTCTCGGCCACGAGCTTGGCCAGGGCGTTAAAGCGGTCGAGGTCGCTGGCGGCCTCGACGCTCTTGCCGCTGATGCTCATGACGGCATCGCGATAGAGCTCGGTAAACTCCTGCTTGTTTTCGAAGATCTTATTCATACGTTCCTTTCCCCCGGGGATGTTTCTCCCGGAACGGTTATGACTTGTATCCTACGCCCCCGCGGGGCGGGTAATTACAGTGGTAACGCCTTTGTTACGCTTTCTTGGCAGGAGCCTTAACAGCCGCTGCCTTGGTCTTGGGAGCAGCCTTTTTGGTGACTGCCTTCTTGGCCGTGGTGGACTTGGCCGAAGCCTTGGCAGCGGGCTTGGCAGCCTTCGCCTTGGCCGGAGCCTTCTTGGCAGCCGCGGTCTTGGGCTTCACCGAGGACGCACGCTTGCGCGTCGCCTTTTTGGGCTCCTCGACCACCGGCGGCTTGTAGCTGCTGGGACCGCGACGTTTAAGCACCACGCCTGCCAGACCGGGCACCTTAATCTCGATGGAGTCCATCTGCCCGTTCCATGGATAGGGCTCACTCGAGCAGGTGTAGGGCTCCTCGCCGGCGTATCCGCTGCCACCAAACTCGGGACGGTCGGAATCAAAGATGACCTCCCAGTCACCCTCGCGCGGCACGCCCACGCGGAAGCTCTCGTAGCTCGCCGGGTCAAAGTTGATCAAGATCACCAGGTCGTCGTCGACGTCCTCGCCCTGACGCACAAAGCTCACGATGGACTGCTTGGAGTTATCCGCGTCGATCCAGGTAAAGCCGTCGTCGGTGTAGCCGCGCTCGTACAGGGCGGGCTCGGCGGTGTACAGGTGGTTGAGCGCCTTGATAAACGCCTGATGATGACGATGGGTCTCGTATTCCTCGGTCAGGAACCACTGGATGGACTCGTAGTAGCGCCACTCAATAAACTGGCCGATCTCGTTGCCCATAAAGTTGAGCTTGGCACCGGGATGCGTCATCTGGTAGAAAGCCAGCGTGCGCAGGCCGGCAAACTGGCGCCACCAGTCGCCCGGCATGCGGCCGATGAGCGAGCACTTGCCGTGCACGACCTCGTCGTGGCTCAGCGGGCAGATAAAGTTCTCGGTAAAGGCATACATGATGGAGAACGTGAGCAGCCCGTGGTTGCCGGGGCGCCACGGAAAATCGGTCTGCATGTAGTGCAGGGTATCGTTCATCCAGCCCATGTCCCACTTGTAGTGGAAGCCCAGGCCGCCGTCCTGCGGCGGGTAGGTCACGAGCGGCCACGCGGTGGACTCCTCGGCCATCATCATCACGTCGGGGAAGTGAGCCTCAACGGCGCAGTTGACCTGGCGAATGAACGCGCTGGCGTCCAGGTCCTCCTCGGTACCGTACTTGTTGAACTTCTTTTGACCCGGATCGTCGATGCCAAAGTTGAGGTACAGCATACTGGACACGCCGTCCATGCGAATGCCGTCAACGTGGAAGTTCTCGAGCCAGTACAGCACGTTGGAGACCAGGAAGGAGCGGACCTCGCCGCGAGCGAAGTCAAACTTGTGCGTGCCCCAGTTGGGGTGAATCTCGTGCTCAAACAGCATGTGGCCGTTAAAGGTGGCAAGGCCGTGGGAGTCGGCACAAAAGCCGCCGGGCACCCAGTCCATGATCACGCCGATGCCCGCCTCGTGACACGCATCGATAAAGTGCATGAGCTGCTGCGGGTTGCCGTAGCGCGACGTGGCGGCATAGTAGCCGGTCGTCTGGTAGCCCCAGGAGCCATCGAAGGGGTGCTCCATGAGCGGCATGACCTCGATATGCGTGTAGCCCATGTCGCGCACGTAGTCCACGAGCTCCACCGACAAGTCGTCGTAGGTGTAGAACTCGCCGCGCTGCGCGGGGAAAGGATCCATGGGGCCGGGGTAGTTGCCGTACTCGTCGGGCTCGCCCTGTGGCACGTCGCCGTGGCGCTTCCACGAGCCAATATGCACCTCGTAGATGTTGAGCGGCTGCGACATGTGGTTGTGGCTGGCGCGGCGCTTGAGCCACGCGGCGTCGTTCCACTTGTAGCCATCGAGGGTCCACAGCACGCTCGCGGTACCCGGAGGGCACTCGGCCTTAAAGGCATACGGATCGGCCTTGTAGAGCTTTTCACCCTCGTTGGTCTCAATAAGATATTTATAGAGCTGACCCTGCTCGGCGCCAGGAATAAAGCCTTCCCAAATAGCGCTCGTATGCACGGGCACCAGCGGGTTGGCCTGCTCATCCCAGTCGTTAAATTCACCAATGACATGGACACTCTTTACGTCGGGCGCCCAAACGCAAAAGCGCCAGCCGCGCGTGCGCTGCTGCGTGTCGGGATGCGCGCCCATCTTTTCCCAGCTGCGCTCCCACATTCCAATGCCAAACAAGTAGACATCGTCCTTGGAGAGCTCCGGTGTGTGCGGAGCCGGTTTGCGGGTTGCGGGCTTTTTAGCCGTTGGCTTTAGCTTTGTATCGCTCACGTTTGATCCCATCATGACGCGGCAGCGTGTTGCCTTGGTGACTAGATGCGAAAGGTCCAAGGCTGCACGAATCGAAGGGACGGCGAAGTTTCTGTGATTCGTTCCACCTCGCGTGCTCGGTGGAACTTTCGGCAGAAACTACGATAACACCTGTGCGTTAGTTTTATGGACGAAAGCGGATTTGCGGGGGCGTTTAATCGGTAAGCGACATGTTTATACCACTGGCAGATTTGACGTGGTAAAACTCTTGACAGTTTTACCAATTTGGGTTTCAAAATTGTTTGGCTGACGTTTGGTAAAACGTTTTTAGCAGGATGTTTACCATTTGATATCGAAAGGTTCGTTTATGTCCCATACCGCCGCTCCCAAGGTTGCTTTTGTTTTCGATTGCGACGGCACGCTGGTAAATAGCACGCCCGTTTGGGCCTATGCCCAGCCCGAGTTATTGCACCGCCACGGTGTCGACGTGACGGTCGACGATTTTGCCCAGTTTGAGCATTTGTCGCTCGAGGACGAGTGCCAGGCCTACCACGACACGTGGGGCATTGGTACGAATGGCGAGGAGCTATATCGCGAGCTGAGCGACATCCTGATCGATGGCTACTCCAAGGTGCCGCCGCGCGAGGGGCTCCTGGCATTTTTGAAGCAGGCGAAGGCGGCGGGCATTGCAATGTGCGTTGCCACGTCCACGCCAGCCGAGCTGGTGAAGTCTGCGCTCGCTGGTGCCGAGCTCGACGCTTACATGGAGTTTGTTACCACGACGGGCGAGGCAGGACGCTCCAAGCAGTTCCCCGATGTGTACGAGCTGGCGCTGCGCCGCCTGGAGGAGCGCCACGGGTGCAAGTTTGAGCGCGCTTGGGTGTTTGAGGACGCGGTCTTTGGCCTTAAGAGCTCTGGGGTCGCCGGCTTTAAGCGTGTGGGTATTTTTGACCCGCACGGTCGCATGAAGCGCGACGATGTGCGCGCCAACTGCGATATCTTTATCGACAGCTATGAGGACCTGGATTTGGCCCGCGTGCTTTCGTTTGAGGGATAGGCGAGGGCTGTGGCTTATAAGGTATTAGTGGTCTGCGGCTCGCCCGTGGTGGTGAGCGCGGATCTATTGCGAAGACTAGCAGGGGAGTGCGACCACGTTGTCGCCGTGGACCGCGGGCTCGACGCACTACTGGACGCTGGCCTGAGCTGCGACGTATATGTGGGGGATGCCGACACAGTAAGTGATGCGGGTCGCGCGTTGGTCGATGCCGCCACCGACTTTGAAGTTGAGCGCCATGACCCGTACAAGGACTATACCGATCTGGCGCCGGCGCTCGATTCCGTCTGCCGTCGCTGGCCGGGTGCCGAAGTAATTGCGACATGCGCTACGGGCGGTCGTCCGGATATGGCGCTGAGCGTGCTGGGTTTGCTCGCGGGCTACGAGGATGCCCCTGTCTGGATTACCGAGGACGAGACCTTGGCCCGCATCCTTCACGCGGGCGAATCGTGGACCATCGAAGGCGCCGAAGGCAAGACGTTCTCCATCATCGCCATTGCCCCCAACACCGTGGTAAGCGAACACGGCCTAGAATGGGAGCTAGACCACAGCTCCCTGGGCCTGTTGGCCGACACCGGCATCTCTAATGTCGTTAGGAAAACGGCCAAGATCCAAGTTCACACCGGCACCGCCATCGCTTACCTCTACAAGTAAGGTCTATAGCATCAGGGTTTTATCGGGACGGTGGATAGAAATAAGCGCTCGAAGAGTGATTATTTCTGCCCCGTCCCAGGAAAACCCGTAAGTAAGAGATTCAACCCAAAAAAAGTCCTTGCATCAAAGAAAGTCTTCCCCTATAGTATCTCCTCGTCACGGGGGCGTAGCTCAGCTGGGAGAGCGCTTGACTGGCAGTCAAGAGGTCAGGGGTTCGATCCCCCTCGTCTCCACCATCGTGAATGCAAAGGCCTTCGGAATCCCGGAGGCCTTTTTTCATTTCAAAATACCTCGCGCCACAAACCCCTCCTTTGGCAACAAAAAGTTGCACAATTTATTTCCCATGTCTGTACATAGTTTGTTAGACGAACGCGATCATCGGCGCAGCTCGCTGCTTCATTTGGGCTTCAGGAACGCCCCTAATCACCGCCAGTACCTTAATAACCTGCATCAATGTGAACAACATCGCAAAACAGCCCCCTTGAACACGCTAAATGAACGAAATGTTGTCCAGTACTGCCCAAATGATCGCGTCGGAAATGTTGGTGTAAGCGCGCCGACGGCTGACCGCTAAACGCAAGCGGCCCCTGTCCTAGAATCTGGAATTGCTACATAACACAGGT
>CAJLVJ010000017.1 GCA_905210085.1 uncultured Collinsella sp.
GTTTTCGCTCCCTGGGACCGAATCCTGGGGAGCGTTTTAGTTTGAGGAGCTAACTATGGCAGAAAACCAGAACGCCGCCGATCAGGCATCGACGCTCAACGACGAGCGCGCCACCCGGCTGGCAAAGCGTGCCTCCCTGTTCGAGGCGGGCCAGAACCCGTATCCCGAGCACTCCGAGATTGAGGACTACGTCGTCGACATCGAGACTAAGTACGCCGAGCTCACCGATGGCGAGGACACCGAGGACGTCGTGAAGATCGGCGGCCGTGTGGTGGCCAAGCGCGGTCAGGGCAAGATTATGTTCATCGTCGTGCGCGACGCGACCGGCGAGATCCAGCTGTTCTGCCGCATCAACGATATGGACGAGGCCGCCTGGAACACGCTCAAGGCACTCGACCTGGGCGATATCCTGGGCGTGACCGGTGTAGTCGTGCGCACCAAGCGTGGCCAGCTTTCCGTTGCCCCCAAGAGTGCGACGCTGCTGTCCAAGGCCGTTCGCCCGCTGCCCGAGAAGTTCCACGGTCTCTCCGACAAGGAGACCCGCTATCGTCAGCGCTATGTCGACCTGATCGCCAACGACGACGTTCGCGAGACCTTCCGCAAGCGCTCGCAGATCCTCTCCACGTTCCGCCGCTTTATGGAGTCCGATGGCTACATGGAGGTTGAGACCCCCATCCTGCAGACCATCCAGGGCGGAGCTACTGCCAAGCCGTTCATCACGCACTTCAACGCGCTCGATCAGGAGTGCTACCTGCGTATCGCCACCGAGCTGCACCTCAAGCGCTGCATCGTCGGTGGTTTTGAGCGCGTGTTCGAGATCGGTCGTATCTTCCGCAACGAGGGCATGGACCTTACCCACAATCCCGAGTTCACCACGATGGAGGCCTACCGCGCCTTCTCCGATCTCGAGGGCATGAAGGCGCTCGCCCAGGGCGTCATCAAGGCCGCTAACAAGGCTATCGGCAACCCCGAGGTTATTGAGTATCAGGGCCAGACTATCGACCTGTCCGGTGAGTGGGCAAGTCGCCCCATGACCGATATCGTCTCTGACGTGATTGGTAAGCAGGTCACCATCGACACGCCGGTTGAGGAGCTTGCTGCCGCCGCACGTGAGAAGGGCCTGGAGATCAAGCCCGAGTGGACCGCCGGCAAGATCATCGCCGAGATCTACGATGAGCTGGGCGAGGACACCATCGTCAACCCCACCTTCGTGTGCGATTACCCCATCGAGGTTAGCCCGCTTGCCAAGCGCTTTGAGGATGACCCGCGCCTGACCCATCGCTTTGAGCTGGTCATCGCCGGCCACGAGTACGCGAACGCGTTCTCCGAGCTCAACGACCCGGTCGACCAGGCCGAGCGCTTCGCTGCCCAGATGGCCGAGAAGGCCGGCGGCGACGACGAGGCCATGGAGTACGACGAGGATTACGTGCGCGCCCTCGAGTACGGTATGCCTCCCGCGGGCGGCATTGGCATCGGTATCGACCGCGTGGTCATGCTGCTCACCAACCAGGCTTCCATCCGCGACGTGCTGCTGTTCCCGCACATGAAGCCCGAGAAGGGTTTCCAGTCCGGTGCCGCTGCTGCCAAGGCTGCCGAGGCCGGCAACACCGCGAGCCCCTTCGTCAAGCCGCTCAAGCCCACGGTTGATTATTCCAAGATTGCCGTCGAGCCGCTGTTTGAGGAGTTTGTCGACTTCGATACCTTCTCCAAGAGCGACTTCCGCGCCGTGAAGGTCAAGGCATGCGAGGCCGTCAAGAAATCCAAGAAGCTGCTGAACTTTACGCTCGATGACGGTACCGGCACCGACCGTACCATTCTCTCCGGCATTCACGATTATTATGAGCCCGAGGACCTGGTCGGCAAGACCCTGCTCGCCATCACCAATCTGCCCCCGCGCAAGATGATGGGTATTCCCAGCTGCGGCATGCTCATCAGCGCCATCCACGAGGAGGATGGCGAGGAGCGCCTCAACCTGATCCAGCTCGACGCCTCCATCCCTGCCGGCGCAAAGATGTACTAACTAGTTACGCGGTTCTACGAACCGCGTAACGGGCCGACGCTGCGCGGGCCGCATTTGGACAATCTGACGTTCAATTTCAAGGGCGCGACCAGAAGGTCAGCGCCCTTTCGTTTCACGTCACCTTGTCACAAATGCGACCCGCTCGCTGACTTATGCTCAACCTGCGGCGCCATTTTTCTTGAAGGCACCTTGCTCGCTCTGGCGGGCTTTCGCTGTCCGTCCTCTATCTGCGGTGTTGCCCTGGTTGGCACTTAGGGACGTTCCTTTTCTGCCGGCACTTGGGGACAGTCCTTGTCGAGTTACTGGTAGTCATTGGGGACGTTCTTAAACGACTACCCACGGCTATTGCGCGCATGGCTCGCATGACAGCCGTCTCTTTTATGTTTCCTTTAGCCGTCGCTGTTTAGGATGGGGGTTAGTCGATAGGAAGGGAGCACCGGGATGGACGATGCGAGCGAGCGCGCAATCGAAGAGGACATGCTCGATCAGTTCAATTACTTTGATGATGAGGACGAGGAGCTGATCGACCGTCGCGAGCCAGCGCCGCTTGATTCCTTTGATCTGGTCGATGAAGAGGCTGATGAGGTTGAGGACGAATCAACGGAGCCCCCACAGTCTTCGCGCCTTAACTCGCTGCTTTCGAGAGCCCCCATGCACCACGGTGTTCGTGCCGGCGCGCTCCATATGAAAACTGACTGGCACCAGATCGTGACGGCAGGCGATGAACTTGCCGTCGATGCGCCGCTCACCGATAAATCATCCATCATCTGCCGCACCGGTATGCTTATGCTCGCGAGCGGAACGGGTGCCTGGCGTGTACGCGATACCATGAATCGAGTCGCCGCCGTACTCGGTGTCACCATCCACGTCGACTTGAGTCTTCTATCGTTTGAGTGTACCTGCATCGAAGATGGTCACTGCTTTAACGAGGTCGTCAGCCTGCCGACAACCGGCGTTAATACTCATCGCATTTGGATGATGGAGAGTTTCCTCAAGGAAATCGAGACCTATGGTCGTCGCTTCACGGTGCACGAGTATCACGAGATGCTCAAGACCGTTGAGAGTTCAAAACCTGATTACGCGCCTTGGCAACAGGGCCTTGCGGCGGCCTGCGCCTGTGGCGCCTTCGTCTTTTTGCTCGGCGGCGGCCCTATCGAGATGGCATGCGCGTTCGTGGGCGCGGGTGTCGGCAACTTTGCCCGCTCCCATATTCTCAGGCAAGGCCTTGGTCAGTTCAGCGCGCTGACGACCGGTGTTGCGCTCGCTTGCGTTTCGTATCTGCTGGCATTGCTCGGCCTTGGCCAGGTCATACCGGGGGCAATGTCGCACCAAGAAGGCTATATCGGCGCCATGCTCTTTGTGATTCCCGGCTTTCCGCTCATTACGGCAGGCCTCGACATCGCTAAGCTCGACATGCGAAGCGGTATCGAGCGCCTTTCATATGCCGTATCGATTATTGTGATGGCGACGCTCGTAGGCTGGATGGTTGCCGAGTGTGTTGGCCTGGCGCCGGACGACTTTGCGCCGCTCGGCCTTTCTCCGCTTGCTCTTACGCTCCTGCGCGTGGTGATGAGCTTCGTTGGCGTATTCGGCTTCTCGGTGATGTTCAACAGCCCGGTAAAGATGGCCGCGGCAGCTGGGCTGATCGGCGCCGTGTCCAATACCCTGCGTCTGACCCTTGTCGATGCGCCGACGATGATTCCCTTCCTGGGCCTCAGCACGGGAATGCCTCCCGAGGCAGCAGCGTTTATCGGCGCGCTGGTATCGGGTCTGCTGGCAAGCTTGGCCGAAGTCAAGCTCACCTACCCGCGCATCGCCCTCACGGTGCCTTCGATTGTCATTATGGTGCCCGGTCTGTATCTCTATCGCTCTATGTATTACATGTGCACCTTCGACACAGTCAATATGCTCGGCTGGTTTGTGCGCGCAGTGCTCATCGTAGCGTTTCTGCCCGTTGGGCTGGGTGTGGCTCGTACGCTCACCGACCCTCGCTGGCGCCACACCAGCTAATTGTGCAAGGGGGACAGGTTACTTTGCACCAAATGAGTTGCGGTGAAATAGGGACTGAATTGCTGCTTAAAGGGTCAAAACAGTCCGTATTCCACCGCAACTTATGGGGTCGGGGGATTATCGGTGCCCTGCATCTTCATAAACTCAACGCTTACGAAGCGCGGGGTTTTCGTGCTAGGCTGGTTCCACCACATAAGTAGTCGCAGACGCGCGTACCACGGGCGGGCGAGATGAAGTTCCAACAGCTCCATCTTGCCCGCCCGTTTTTGTTGCGTGGCGCCGCGGCACAACACAGAGAGGAATCTGCCCTTTATGCCTATCAACAAACGAGAGAGCCTGCTGTTCACCTTTATCATGTGCTTTTGCATGGTGCTCTGGATGAGCATCTACAACGTTGCCCTGCAGCACGGGGCCATCAACGGCGAGGTCGTTGCCGCTGCGTGGCTCGGCTTCCCCGTTGCCTATATCTTTGCCGTGTGCTGCGACCGGTTCGTCGCCAGCCCGCTTGCCAAGGGTTTCGCCTTTAAGTACTTGGTCACTCCGGGCAAGAGCTCGCCGCTCGCCATGACGCTCGCCGTCAGCTCCTGCATGGTCGTTCCCATGGTCATCATCATGTCGCTGTACGGTGCCTGCGAGGGTCTGACGCACATGCCCGGCGGCATCCTTGCGAACCTGTATTCCGTGCCCGCGATCTGGATGATCAACATCCCGCATAATTTTGTGATGGCGCTGCCGTGGAACCTTTTGGTAGCCGGTCCGATTTCCTACTTCGTCTTCCGTCGCGCCTTCCCTGTGGGGACGGTTTTCGAGGAGGAGCATGCCGAGCTCTTGGAGCAGGCTATGGCTTCTGAGTGCGAGTAGCTCGCTTAGGAACCTGCTGAGCGCGGGCGACTTGCTTGGTTGGAGCCCTAAGCGTGGATAGCTCTCTCGGCGACATCGCCGGCGTGAGCGGTGCGCATGACCGGAGGGCCCGTGCTGCTCCGTTGCCCGACGTGCTAGCGCGCAGAACAATCTGTTGGTGCATTCGGCGGCTGCTGAAGCGTTTCGGCAGCCGCTTTTTATACGGAGTTTAAATACAACAGTCTGTTGTATTACGTAGAGTGGTATATCTCTAGCAGGAAAAATGCGAGAGACGGAGCATTATGGCGTTGCTAGTAGGACTGGACGTAGGGTCGACGACGACCAAAGTTTACGCGATGCACGAGGATATGACCGAGGCGTGGTGGGGATATCGCCGCCACGGGGCGTGTCAGACAGCGAGCGTGCGCGCCATGCTCGGCGAGCTCGCCGAGCGCTTTCCCCATGAGTCGCTGCGCGTTGCGGTGACCGGCTCGGGTGCGCGCGATATCGCGACCGCGCTGGGCGCCTCGTACGTTCAGGAGGTGGTCGCCAACGCGCTCGCGATCAGCAGGTTCTATCCGCAGACGCGCTGCGCAATCGAGCTGGGCGGCCAAGACGCCAAGATGATCTTCTTCCGCACCAACGATAAGGGAGACATCGAGGTTGCCGACATGCGCATGAACGGCTCGTGCGCAGGCGGTACCGGTGCATTTATCGACGAGATGGCAAAGCTCATGGGGGTCGGCACCGAATCGGGCGAGTTCGAGCAGCTCGCAAGCCGGGGAACGACCGTCCACGAGGTCTCGGGCCGCTGCGGCGTGTACGCAAAGACCGATATCCAGCCGCTGCTCAACGAGGGCATTCCTACCACCGACCTGGCGCTTTCGGCGCTTCACGCGGTCGCCCGCCAAACGATCGGCGGTCTGGCCCAGGGTATCGACATCGAGCCGCCGGTAATCTTCGAGGGCGGTACGCTCGCCTACAACCCCACGCTGGTCCGCGTGTTCCGGGAGCAACTGAATCTATCGGACGATCAGGTTATCGTCCCGCGCGATCCGCAGATCATGGTCGCGCGCGGTGCCGCCCTGTCGCTGACCGACATGTTCGCATCGTCCCAACCGATCGACCTTCCCGACGCTTTTGTCCGGCTGGATAAGCTCGAGACGGTCGCGCCCGCAAGCGGGGAGGGACGTCTTGCCCAGCCCTTTTTTGCCACACCTGCCGAGCAGGCGGATTTTACGGCACGCCATGGCAAAGAGACGCCGGCAAAGGGTCCGGATGCGTATGCGCCCGGAGAGACGGTGCGTGTGGCGCTCGGTATCGATTCGGGGAGCACGACGACCAAGTTCGCCCTGGTCGATGAGGCGGGTGAGCTTGTCGATTCGTTCTACGCGTCTAATAACGGCAGACCGCTCGACGTCGCCCAACAGGGTCTTGTCAGCTTGAAGAACCGCTGGGAGACAGCGGGAGTCACGCTTGCGATCGATGCCGTGGGCACCACGGGATACGGCGAGGAGCTTTTCGCGCGCGCGTTCCACGCCGACTACCATACGGTCGAGACGGTCGCGCACGCCCGCGCCGCGTGCGCATGCGTTCCCGATGCGACCTTCGTGCTCGACATCGGCGGACAGGATATGAAGGCCATCTGGCTCAACCACGGCGTGCTGACCGATATCGTCGTCAACGAGGCGTGCTCTGCGGGCTGCGGCTCGTTCCTCGAGGGTTTTGCCAAAAACCTCGGAATAGCCGTTGAGGATATCGCGACCGAGGCATTTTCGTCCAAAGCCCCCGCCGTTCTCGGCAGCCGCTGCACGGTGTTCATGAACAGCAGCGTCGTTTCCGAGCAGCGGCGCGGTAAGGGTCCGAGCGACATCATGGCCGGTCTCTGCCGTTCGATTATCGAGAACGTGTTCACCAAGGTCATTCGCGTTTCAAATCTCAACCGTCTGGGCGACAAAGTCGTCGTCCAGGGCGGCACGTTCCGAAACGACGCGGTGCTGCGCGCATTCGAGCAGTATCTGGGCAAACCCGTCACGCGTGCGCCCCACCCGGGGCTGATGGGCGCTATCGGTATCGCCCTGCTCGCGCGCGAGGAATGCCGCAAGGGCGACGCCGGCACGTCGTTTATCGGGCTCGATGCCGTGGAGCGCTTCGAGCATCGCGAGTTCGGCGGCGTTACCTGCCGTCGGTGCAACAACCGCTGCCAGCGCGCGGTCGTGGCGTTTGGCGACGGCTCGCTTTACGTCACGGGCAATCGCTGCCCGCGCGGCGGCGCCATCTCATGGGATGAGCTCGTGCGCAAGGTTCCCGCGGCGGAGGAGCTGCGTCCGCAGGGTGCTTGCGAGGCACAGGCGCCCGGCACGGGGCGCGACCGGACCGCGGCTGCCCCCAATCTCTTTGTCGACCGCGAGAAGCTGCTGTTCGAGTCGTACCCCACGGTTCTCGTCTGCGGGGAGCGCGATGTCACGATCGGCATTCCCCGTGTGCTCGAGTTCTGGGACACCATGCCGTTCTGGTCGACGTTCTTCAGCACGCTCGGCTTTAAGGTGCGCGTCTCGGGACGCAGCACCAAGGCGATGTACGAGCGCGGTCTGGCGCACGTCACATCCGACACCGTGTGCTTCCCGGCCAAGCTCGTCCACGGGCACATCCGCAATCTCGTCGACGCCGGCGTCGACCGCATCTTCATGCCCATCATCACGACGGTGCCCACCGAAAACACCGCCTCTACCAGCGAGTGGATGTGCGCCGTCGTAAAGGGATACCCCTACGTGATGCGCAATTCCGATAACCCGGAGGAGCGTTTCGGCGTTCCGTTCGATACGCCGCTGTTCCACTGGTACGACGAGGGCGACCGAAACCGCCAGCTCAAGGCGTGGTGCAAAGAGACCTTCGATATCGATGCCGACCTGGTTGCCAAGGCGACCGAGCAGGCGGACCGCGCGCAGCAGACGTTTGAGAACCAGCTGCAGCTGCGCGGCAGGCAGGTGCTCGAGAACCTGCGCGAGGACGGCGGCTACGCGGTGGTGATCGCTTCGCGCCCGTACCACAACGACCCGCTGGTCAACCACGGGCTGCCCAAGCTCTTCTCTGAGCGCGGCGTCCCCGTGCTGACGCCCGATGCGGTGCCGGGGGTCTGCAACGTCGACCTTTCCAACAGCCGCATCGACATCGTGAACAACTACCATGCGCGCATGCTGTCGTGCGCGGTCATCGTCGCATCGACGCCCGAGCTCGAGCTCGTGCAGATGGGCAGCTTCGGCTGCGGCCACGATGCGTATCTCACCGACGAGATCGCGCGCATGATGGGCGAGATGGGCTCCAAGGTTCCGATGATGATCAAGCTCGATGAGAGCGACGTCGCCGGTCCCATGGGCATTCGCGTGCGTTCGTTTATCGAGTCGGTCAACCGTCGTCGCGCGGAGGAGCGTGCCGAGGGCGCCCGGGTGCACGCGGTCCATCCGCTCGACGACCCGTATAAGGTCAAGTACACCAAGCGCGACCGGCACGACAAGATCGCGCTGGTCCCCAACACCTCCCATGCGTTCTGCAGGCTCATGACCGCGGCGATGCGCAATCAGGGCGTGCGCGCCGAGGCCCTTGATATCGGGCGCGAGGATGCCATCCGCCTGGGCAAACGCTATGTGCACAACGACATCTGCTTCCCCGCGCAAATCGTGATCGGCGAGGCGCTCGCGGCACTCGAGAGCGGTAAGTACGACCCGCACGACGTCGCCGTGGTGACTGGCAAGTATATCGGCGACTGCCGCCTGACGCACTACATGCCCCTGCTGCGCCGCGCGCTCGACGACGCGGGATACGACTATGTCCCGGTGCTCACCAACGACGACGTCGATGCCCACAATGCGCATCCGGGCTTCAAGCTCGGCCTTGGCCCGAGCATCCAGATCGCCTACGGTCTTCCCATGATCGATGCCCTCGAGGCCATGCTTAGGCGCATCCGTCCCTACGAGCTCGAGAAGGGCGCGGCGGACGCTGCGTTCGACCGCGCGCTCGATGAGGTTATCGAGGGCATGGAGCGCTCCGGGCTGAGAGGCCAGGCGACGGGCTTCAAACGCGCGCTTGCGATCATGGACGCCGTTCCGTACGACCGCTCGAACCCGCATCCGACCGTTCTCATCGTGGGCGAGTACCTGCTCAATTTCCATCTCGGCGCCAACCACGAGATCGAGCGCTACCTCGAGGACAACGGGCTCGAGGTCATCGAGGCGCGCATGACCGACGTGATCCGCAAGACCTATTTCTACAAGCATGCGCAGTCGCGCGAGTTCCACGTCGACCTGTCGCTGCCCGAAAAGGCCTGGTACGCCACGGCGGACAACCTGTTCGAGCTCGCGCACGACCGTTGCGACCGCCTGGGCGCGGCGAGCCCGCTCTACGAGCCGCCGACGCGCATGCCCGAGCTCGTGCGCGCGAGCGATAAGATCCTGCACCATACGTTCGATGCGGGCGAGGGCGTGCTGATTCCGGCGGAGATCCTCGAGCACGCCAAGCGCGGCTGCCGCAACTTCGTGATCCTGCAGCCGTTCGGGTGTCTGCCCAACCATGTCGTGGGGCGCGGGCTCATCCATGCGCTCAAGGAGCAGTATCCCACGGCGCAGTTCCTGCCACTCGACTACGATCCCGACGTGAGCTTCGCCAACGTGGAGAACCGTCTTCAGATGCTCATCATGAACGCCAAGGCGCAGGGGTGCGGTGAGGCGCATGGCGAGACCGCGTAAGGACGCCGATGCGCCCGATGCACGCACCCGTATCATCGAGGCGTTTTGGGAGCTCATCGAGAACAACAGCATCTTCGAGCTGTCGGTTGGCGAGGTGACCCGCGCCGCCCAGTGCAATCGCGGAACGTTTTACTACTATTTTCACGATTTCGATGAACTCGTCGCCATCGCCATAGCCCAGCTGCTGCAGGATAACGAGCTCATCACCGATGCCCTCTGGCATTTTTCGAGCGAGGGCGACCTTTCGGCGTTCGACCGGCGCGACGTCCGCTGCCTGCTGCGGCGCATCGTCATCACCATGAGGGCGGGTGCCGCCGAGCAGGTCGTGCAGGGCATCCATACGATCATCATCGACCGCGTGAGAGAGATCGTCCACCCCGACGGAGAAGAGCTCAAGGCAGATTCGAGCTTTGCGGTGGGCTTTCTGGTCTCGGGCATCATGGGCTTTGTGATGGCGGTCGGCTTTGCCCGGGAGGGCGGCGAGGAGATAGACCTCGAGCAGCTGGGGGACAGCGCGTGCGCGTACCTGAGGGCGGTCGCCATGCAGACGGTGGAAACGGTCGCGCAAGTCGAGGGCGTCGATACATCCGAGCTGCTCGAACGCGTCTCCAAGGAGGCCGATGCCTATCGCGCATCGCGTGCGACGAGTCCCGACGTGGTGAAAGACGCCTAGGGTTTCTCTTGCGGGGCGCCTGTCGCGCATCGCGCGGTGAGTCCCGCGATGCGGTCATAACCTGCATTCATGTGAGCCGGGTTTATAGATATTCCTCCAGCTGTTAACATAGACAACCTGTGGGTAAAGAGACAAAAGCGCCGCCGACGGGCGGGCGTTTTGATTTCGATGAACTCATGTAAGGAAACGAGCATGTTAGATAGATTTACCGATCGCGCGCGTAAGGTCATGTCCATGGCCAAGCAAGAGGCGCTTGATCTTCATTCAAATAAGGTGGGCACCGAGCACTTGCTGCTCGCGCTTGCCAAGGAGGACGAGGGCATTGCCGCCGAGGCACTGCGTTCGCTCGACATCTCCTACGATGACATCATGGATACTCTCAAAGAGGTCCAGACCACGGTTCCCGAGCCCAGTGAGGAGACCGAGGCGGCCAAGCTCGCCTTTACGCCGCTCGTCATTAGTGTGATGGAGCGTTCATTCCGTGTGGCGCGTGAGAACAACCAGACCTATGTGTCGACCGAGCACTTGCTGATCGGCATCGTCGAAGAGGGCAACGGCATGGCCATGGACATCCTCATGCGCCTGGGTGTGTCGTCCGCCTCTATCAAAAAGGCTATCGAGAAACTCACCGCCAAGGACCAGGACAAGAAGCGTCCGCTCGCCGGCGCCGGTGCCGGTCGTCCCGGTGCGGGCCTGCCGTTCTTTAGCGGCTCGGATGCCTCTCAGCAAAAGGGAAGTGGCACCGATACGCTTAAGCAGTTCGCGACCAACCTCACGCAGAAGGCGCGCGACGGCGAGCTCGACCCTGTAATCGGTCGCGATAAGGAAGTCCAGCGTATGATGGAAATTCTTTCGCGCCGCACCAAGAACAACCCGCTCATTCTGGGCGACCCCGGCGTGGGCAAGACGGCCATCGTCGAGGGCCTGGCTCAGCAGATTGCAGCCGGCAACGTGCCCGAGAACCTCATGAACCAGAATATTTGGACGCTCGACCTGCCGGGCCTCGTGGCGGGTGCCAAGTATCGCGGCGAGTTTGAGGAGCGCCTCAAGAACGTGATTCAGGAGGCCACCGAAGCCGACGACGTCATCCTGTTTATCGACGAGATGCACACCATCATCGGTGCCGGTTCTGCCGAGGGCTCCATCGACGCGAGTTCCATGCTCAAGCCCGTGCTTGCGCGCGGCGCCTTCCAGATTATCGGCGCCACCACGGCCGAGGAATTCCGCAAGTACCTCACCAAGGACCCGGCCTTCGAGCGTCGCTTCCAGACCATCGATGTCGAGGAGCCGAGCGTCGAGGACACGGTCAAGATCCTGACCGCGCTCAAGCCGCGCTACGAGGAGCACCACCATGTGCGCTATACGCAGGGTGCTATCGAGGCTGCCGCGAACCTTTCCAACCGCTACATCCAGGATCGCTTCCTGCCCGATAAGGCCATCGACCTCATTGACGAGGCCGGCGCCCGCGCTCGCATCGCCGCGAATCGCGCGCCCGAGCCGGTGCGCGAGGCCGAGCATCGCGTGGAGGAGCTTAAGGCCGCCGCGCAGGAGGCCACCGAGAGCGACGACATGAACAAGGCCGCCGAGATCACCGAGCAGCAGAAGGCCGCCGAGATTGAGCTCGCCGAGGCCAAGGCCGCCTGGACCGCCGAGCTCGACGCGAGCCCGCTCACCATCGATGTGAGTCAGATCGCCGATATCGTGTCCGTGACTTCGGGCGTGCCGGTGTCCTCGCTTACCGAGAGCGAGAGCCGTCGCCTGCTGCAGGCCGAAAGCGTGCTCAAGACGCGCATCATCGGTCAGGATGAGGCTGTCGAGGCAGTTGCCAAGGCCGTGCGCCGCAGCCGCTCGCCGCTCAAGGACCCGCGTCGCCCCGGCGGCAGCTTTATCTTCCTGGGTCCCACCGGCACGGGCAAGACCGAGCTCGCCAAGACGCTCGCCGAGTACCTCTTTGGCAGCAAGGACGCGCTCATCAGCTTCGACATGTCCGAGTTCGGTAGCGAGTTCGAGGTCTCCAAGCTCATCGGTAGCCCTCCGGGTTACGTCGGTCACGACGAGGGCGGCCAGCTCACCAAGGCCGTTCGTCGCCACCCGTACTCGGTCGTGCTGTTCGACGAGATCGAGAAGGCGCACCCCGATATCTTCAACATCTTGCTGCAGGTGCTGGAGGAGGGCCGCCTGACCGATAGCCAGGGCAAGACGGTCGACTTCCGCAACACCGTGATCATCATGACGTCCAACGTGGGCGCCCGCGAGATTGCGCAGGATGCGAGCGTTGGCTTTGGCACCACCGGCGAGCAGGGTCTCACGTCGAGTGAGATCCGTGGTCGCGCGATGGGCGAGCTCAAGCGCCTGTTCCGCCCCGAGCTGCTCAACCGTATCGACGACATCGTGGTGTTCCAGAAGCTCTCGGGCAAGAATCTCACCAAGATCGCTCACCTGCTGGTGGACGACCTGCGTCAGCGTTTGATTGCCAACGGCATGAACATCAAGCTCACCGACGCGGCCTATGACAAGATCGTGGCCGAGGGCACCGACCTCACCAACGGTGCGCGTCCGCTGCGCCGTGCTATTCAAAAGCTCATCGAGGACCCGCTGTCCGAGGAGCTTCTGGCCGGTGAGTGGGGCGAGGGCGATACCGTCCTGTGCGACGTGGCCGATGGCAAGTTTGTCTTTAGCCACGGCACGGGCGAGATCCCGGCACCGCGTCCGGCGGGCGCGCTCGGTGGCGATACCGCTCCGGCGGCACCGCACACCGGCAACGCCGCGCCCGTGAGCGGCGGCGTGACCTCGGGCCCCGGCGGCATGATGCAAGCCGGTTCCGGCGCGCTGTAGGGCGTGGCGACAATTTGATACGCGCAATCGAGGCGCTCTGGCAAGGGCGCCTCGATTTGTAGAACTGCGAAGTTGTGACCGTTACGCTATGCGGTCCACCGTTAGCCGATGATGCGAGGGCGCTCGGCGTTTTCGACTGGTTTATGCACGTAAAGTCTGGGAATATACAAGGCGCATGTCTTACTGTCTAACCAGTTGCGCCAAGGAGGCACCATGGACTACAAGATTACCGGCTACGAGCCCGCCCAGCTGTTCCATTTCTTTGAGGAGATCAGCGCGATCCCCCGTGGGTCTGGCAACGAGAAGGGCATCAGCGATTTCTTGGTTGCGTTTGCCAAGGAGCGCGGTCTCGATGTGTATCAGGACGAGGTCTACAACGTCATCATTCGTAAGCCCGCATCTGCCGGCGCCGAGAATGCCCCGACCGTGATGCTGCAGGGCCACATCGATATGGTGTGCGACAAGCTGGGTTCCGTCGAGCACGACTTTACGACCGATGGTATCGATCTGGTCGTCAAGGACGGCGTCCTCACCGCTAACGGCACCACTCTGGGCGCCGACAACGGTATCGCCGTCGCGCTTATGCTTACCGTGCTCAACGACGATTCGATTGCCCATCCGGCCCTCGAGTGCGTATTCACCACCGACGAGGAGACTGGCCTGGTCGGCGCCGAGACGCTCGACAAGTCCCAGATTAGCGCCCGCACCATGATTAACCTCGACTCCGAGGAAGAGGGCGTTGCCACCGTTAGCTGCGCCGGCGGTGTCGTCGTTACCTACACCTGCCCGATCGTGCGCGAGCACAAGACCGGCAGCACCCTTACGCTCGAGATCTCCGGCCTGCTGGGTGGTCACTCCGGCGCCGACATCCACCTGGAGCGCGGCAACGGCAACCTCATCATGGCCCGCATCATCGACCGCCTGATGGTTGCCGGCGAGCCCGCCATCGTTAGCTTTAACGGCGGCACCAAGGACAACGCCATCAACCGTGAGTGCAAGGCTGTTCTGGTCTACGCCGACCACGCTGCAGCCGAGGCCGCGGCCCAGATCGCAAAGGGCATCATCGCCGACGTTACTGCCGAGCTCGAGGTCTTCGACCCCGGCTTTACCTGCACGGTTGAGATTGCCGACAACACTGAGGTCGAGGCCATGGACGAGAAGTCCGCACTTGCCCTTATTCGCGCTCTGCGTCTTGCCCCCAACGGTGTGATCCGCCGCAATGTCGCCACCGACGGCTCCGTCGAGGTTTCCTCCAACATCGGCGTGGTTGCCACCTCTGACGACCAGGTCAAGATCATGCTGTCCCCGCGCTCCTCGATCACCTCGCTGCAGAACGAGTTCAAGGACCGCCTGCAGACGCTGGCCGATGTCCTGGGATTCGACGCCAAGTTTGAGTTCGAGTATCCCGGCTGGAGCTATGCCGAGCATTCGCCGGTCCGCGACATCTTTGTCGAGAGCTATCGCGAGCTCTTTGGCTCCGAGCTACGAATCGAGTCCATTCACGCCGGCCTTGAGTGCGGCCTGTTTGCCGAGGCCCTGCACGGCCTGGACGCCATCGCCGTGGGCCCGACGCTCTCCGATGTCCATACCCCGGACGAGAGCATGGAGCTCGCTTCTGCCGAGCGCTTCTACGAGCTGCTCATCGACGTGCTCAAGCGCCTCGCTGCGTAAAGGTTGCGCTAGCAGCTGTCCGAGCCACGTGCTGGTGGATTGCAAATGACATTGCGTGAGGGGGCACCCGAGCTTTTGCGACGGGTGCCCCCTCTCTTCTTTTGGGAAATGGGAGATTACGGACACCTAGCCCATATCCGCCTTGATGAGGTCGAGGGTGCGCTGGCAGTTTTCGCAGACGGGGCCGAGCATATGCTCGCGCAGGTCCGCCATGCCGGGCAGGTCGGCGTATTCGTTCATGACCTCTTCCATGCAAATGGGTACCTCGTAGGCGAGGTCCATCATGGTCGCAAAGCAAAACTTCTCGGATAGCCCGGCATCGGTGAGTGCCGCCTCCAGCGCGGGGTCGCCCATACCGTGGTATCGGCGGATAGCGCCTGGACCGATACGCCCCACACGATTTTCGCCGCCAACGCTCATGGCGAGGCGCGCTCGGCGGCGCATGCGCTCATATGCCAAACCCGACGCGACATCGTACATGGGTGCGAGCGCCGCGTTTGTGCTTTTGCCAAGGATGAGTGAGTAGTTTTTAGCGTGTGTGTCAGGCGCTCCGATAATGGCGTTATAGAACAGCATATAGGTAAAAAGCACAAGATTCATGTGGTGGGGGACTGTGTTAATCAGTCGTTCTTGGATGTCTCGTGTAGTTGGTCCTCCGTCGGCGGTGTATTTCTGGGTTGGCAATACACCGAGCGCCTGGCAAAAGTCCTCCTGATGCAGCCTTTCGATATTTCCGCTGCTATTGACCATTCTGTCGTACCGTTCAACGACGAGCGCGGCTTCGTCTTCAAATGTGCAATAGGAGACGTTGGCAGTTGGAATGCCAACACGCCGAGCTGTTTTCATGCAGACGAATTCGTTTAAGGCCTGATGTTTGAACCCAACGACACCATTTTTGAAGATATGGGTAGTGGGGGATGACCCTAGACATTCGCACCATTGGCCATCATGCCGAGCTAGTGCAAATTTGCCTTGATTGCCGCCCAGGGACCAGCTTTCGTTGGAGCCCATCCATGTCTCTCTTTCGTCATCGCGAATTGCTTTGAGCTTGTGAGCGATTTGAGAATTGGTAAGCGGGCGGTATGCCGAGACCCTGCCGCGGGCGGCGTCTAATTGATCGGCTCGACAAAACTGAACGGCCCCCGCGCAGTCAAGACCGATATGGCACAAGAGGGCGACGGGGTTGTTGGATGCAACATCATGCTCGGTGGCAATAGCGCGACGCTGCTCTTGACTGTCGGGCAAAAGGCCAAATAGGAACGGGCGGACGATGTTATGGCCATACGTGCGATTGGAAAGCGGCATTGTTAGCGATAACGGTGCTCCGCGATAGGTTGGGGCGTATGCAAAGCTGCAGAGTCCATGCTCGTCTTGCCGGAGAGTGCCGGCGATTTCGCCACAAATGAGGGTCGCGAGCTCCATCTCTGCCATTTATTTCACAACCTTACAGCCAAAGGAGAGGTTTGAAGTGCCGGAAAGGCCTTGCTCGGCTGCGATTTGGGCCAGCAAGGCACCATAGGAAGATGGCGTTCCTTGTCGAGTGGGTCGTCTGCCTACGCTTGGCTTTGGCAGGGTATTCGAGTTCGCGATAGGGAGGTTCACTATCGTCGTCGGATGTTCGGAGGGCGATGCGATGGAGTCGTTATCGCTTTGCGCGAAGAGACCTATGCCGAGTGCGTTAAAGACGGTCAGCAACTTGTCGAGTCGAATGCCGGTGGCGTCTCCTAGCTCGAGCGATGCGAGCAGGCGCTCCGAAACACCGGCCTTTTTAGCGAGGGTCGCACGGGTGAGACTCTGAGCCTCGCGTGCCTGGCGCACGTAGATGCCAGCTTGGCGCGGTGTGGTGATGGGAAGGGTATCCACGGCGATCTCCTAACGTGCAGACTTTTGCATATCAGTATGACATGCAAAAGTCTGCATGAAAAGGTCTCATGCAAAACTCTGCATGAGGCCTTGCACGGACGTTTAGTTTTGAAGGGTGTTTTACAGCGCCAAAAACCCCAAGTGTTCCAGCAGAATCTTGAGGCCGATAAGGATAAGCACAACGCCGCCCACGATGGTGGCGGGCTTTTCGTAGCGCGCGCCAAAGGTGTGGCCAATCGCCACGCCGGCGACGGAGAAGATAAACGTTGTGATGCCTATAAGCGATACAGCGGGCACGATGTCGACCGAGAGCGCGGCAAATGAGATGCCCACGGCTAGGGCGTCGATTGAGGTGGCGATAGCGAGGATCAGGTACTCGCCCAGGTCAATCTTTTCGGCATCCTTGCCGTCGCCCTCGTCCTCGTCCTCGGTAAAGGCTTCCCACAGCATTTTGCCGCCGATAAAGGCCAAAAGGATAAAGGCGATCCAATGGTCGATCGGTCCGATGATGCCCATGAATTGACTGCCGAGCGCCCATCCGATTGCGGGCATGCCGGCCTGGAAGCCGCCAAAGAACAGGCCGAGCACCACGGCGACCTTAAGGTTGATCTTTTTCATGCCAAGGCCCTTGCAGATGGAAACGGCAAAGGCGTCCATCGAAAGGCCAACTGCGAGCAACACGAGCTCTGCGAGTCCCATAGTCTGGCTCCCTCTCTGCGGGCGGGCCCGCGTGTACCTCTTGGGGGAGTAACAAAAAAGACCCGTGGCGTACGCGTTGCGCGCACAGCCACGAGTCTCGTTCATTAAGGCAAGCCAGACCGTTTCGGCCAGTATGTTGACTTGCCGCGCCACCGGAGGCGAACCCGATCACGCGACTACTCCCTCATTTATGCGAATCCCGATGCTACCACATAAGCAGCCCATTTGGGTTGGGCTCTCAGCTGTGTTCGCTCATTCTGTAAGCATCGGATTTCGCAAGCGCCGCGGGGGCAAACCGTGAGAAACTATTTAGCGTTTATGGAGCGTATACGATGGGAGCGATGCCTTGGATAAGAACGAGCTGCAAAAGCGTATGGAACAGGCCATCCGCCTGACGGCACCTGGTCAGCCGGTCCGCACCGCCCTTGACATGATCATCGCCGGTCACCTGGGCGCCCTTATCTGCGTCGGCGACACCGAAAACGTGCTCGCTGCCGGTAACGACGGCTTCCCGCTCAACATTTCGTTCACCTCGAACCGCCTGTTCGAGCTCTCCAAGATGGACGGTGCCATCGTCATCGACGGCGACCTCACCCAGATCCTGCGCGCCAACTTCCACCTCAATCCCGATCCCTCGCTTGCCACGAGCGAGACGGGCATGCGTCACCGCACCGCCGCTCGCATGTCGGTGCTCACCGATGCCATCGTGATCTCGGTCTCGGCCCGTCGTGCCGTCGTTAACGTGTACGTTCACGGCAAGAGCTACGAGATCCAGCCCGTCACCACCATCATGAGCTCGGTCAACCAGCTCGTCGCCACGCTTCAGACTACTCGTCAGTCGCTCGACCGCTCCCTGCTGCGCCTGACGGCCCTCGAGCTCGACGACTACGTTACGCTCGCCGACATTACCGGTATTTTCTCGAGCTTCGAGATCATGCAGCAAGCAAAGACCGAGCTTAAGGATTGCATCGTCAAGCTGGGCAACCAGGGCAAGCTCGTGCAGATGCAGCTCGAGCAGCTCGCCGGTTCCAGTATGGATACCGAATACGACCTGATGATCCGCGACTACGCGAGCGATTCCTCCGAGGCAAACGCCGAGAAGATTCGTGCAGAGCTCGCTCGCATGACGCCTAAGGACCTGTCCGACCCGCAGCATGTGGCGGCAGTTCTGGGCTATGACGACCTGGACGAGGACTCCGTCATGACGCCGTTGGGCCTGCGCACGCTTTCGCGAGTGTCCGTCGTACGCGACGGCGTGGCCGAGAAGATCGTCGACGAGTACGGCTCGCTGCAGGAGCTCATGGACGACATCAGCGAGGATCCGGAGCGCCTGGGCGACTTTGGCGTCAACAACCCTGCCATTCTTGCGGACTCGCTGTACCGCATGAAGGGCACCAAACAGGGGAACGCATAATGACGCCCGTATGCGCCGTGGTCGTTGCCGGTGGCAGCGGCCAGCGCTTTGGTAATCCCGGCGGCAAGCAGCTCGTTAACGTGGCGGGCCGTCCGCTCATGAGCTGGTCCATCCGCGCGTTCGATCGGAGCGACAAGGTCGGCCACATCGTCGTGGTTTGTCCTGCCGAGCGCCGTGCCGAGATGCGCCGCCTGGCCATCGACCCGTTTGACTATGACACGCCCATCAGCTTTGCCGATGCCGGCGATACCCGTCAGGATTCCACTCGTGCCGGCGTGCATGCGGTTCCGGCGGGTTTCGAATATGTCGCCATCCACGATGGCGCTCGTCCGCTCATTACGACCGAGGCCATCGACCACGCTATCGACGTGCTCATGGGCGACCGCTCGCTCGACGGTGTCGTGTGCGGTCAGCCCGCGATCGACACGCTCAAGATCGTCGACGGCGATAATATCGTCGAGACGCCGCCGCGCGAGCTCTATTGGGCCGCGCAGACGCCGCAGATCTTTAGCGTCGACGCCATGAAGCGCGCTCACGCCGCTGCTATCGCCGAGGGTTTTATCGGTACCGACGATTCATCGCTGGTCGAGCGCATGGGTGGGCGCGTCCGCTGCGTCCAGAGCCCGCGCGACAACCTTAAGGTGACGGTGCCCGAGGACCTGCGTCCCGTAACCGCGATTCTGCTTGGCCGTATGGCCGAGGGAGAGGACCTTCCCCATGTTCAGTAACCTGCGCATTGGCCACGGCTACGACGTCCACCGTTTGGTGGAGGGACGTCGATGTATCATCGGCGGGGTCGACATTCCCTACGAGCGCGGCCTGCTGGGCCACTCGGATGCCGATGTGCTCGCGCACGCCTTGGCCGATGCCATTCTGGGCGCCTGCCGCGGGGGAGACATCGGCAAGCTATTCCCCGACACCGATCCCGCCTACGAGGGTGCCGATTCGATGGTGCTGCTCGCTCGCGTGATGGACTATGCGCGCGATCTGGGCTTTGAGTTTGTCGATGCCGATTGCACCATTGCCTGTCAGCAACCCAAGATCACCCCGCACCGCGATGCCATGCGCGCCAACCTTGCCCATGCCCTGGGCGTTGACGTCGAAAACGTGGGCGTCGCCGCCACCACGACCGAAAAGCTCGGTTGGGAAGGCCAAGGCGAGGGAATCGGCGCCTGGGCCGTCTGCCTGCTACAGAAAATCGTTAAGGAGTAACGAATGCGTATCTACAACAGCGCTACCCATAAAAAGGAAGAGTTCCAGCCCATCGAGTCCGGCAAGGTCCGCATGTACGTGTGCGGCCCCACGGTCTACGACAACATCCACATCGGCAATGCCCGCACGTTCATCAGCTTTGACGTAATTCGTCGCTGGCTCATCGCGAGCGGCTACGAGGTCACGTTCGCCCAGAACCTCACCGATGTCGATGACAAGATCATCAAGCGCGCCAACGAGCAGGGCCGTACGGCTGCCGAGGTCGCAACGGAGTTCTCGGATAAGTTCATTGGCGTCATGCGCGCCGCCAACGTGCTCGATCCCGATGTGCGCCCCCGCGCCACCAAGGAGATCGGCCCCATGATCGCCATGATCAAGACGCTTATCGAGCAGGGCCACGCTTACGCAGCCGATAACGGCGATGTGTACTTTGCCGTGCGCAGCGATCCCAACTATGGTCAGGTCTCGGGCCGCAACATCGACGACCTGATGGTGGGTGCGCGCATCGAGGAGAACGAGGACAAGAACGACCCGCTCGACTTTGCCCTGTGGAAGGCCGCCAAGCCCGGCGAGCCCAGCTGGCCGAGCCCCTGGGGCGAGGGCCGTCCCGGTTGGCACACCGAGTGCGCCGCCATGGTGCATCGCTACCTGGGTACCCCGATCGATATCCACGGCGGCGGCTCCGACCTTGCCTTCCCGCATCACGAGAACGAGTGCGCCCAGGCCACCTGCGCCTGGCACCAGGGCTTCTCCAACACTTGGATGCACACGGGCATGCTGCTGGTAGACGGCGAGAAGATGTCCAAGTCGCTCGGCAACTTCTTTACGCTGGCCGAGGTCCTCGAGCAACACTCCGCTGCCGCTCTGCGTCTGCTGATGCTGCAGACGAGCTATCGCTCGCCGCTCGACTTCTCTTGGGAACGCTTGGAGGGTGCCGAGAACTCGCTCACGCGTATCGCCGGTACGGTCGAGAACCTGCGCTGGGCCGCGAACCACGCAACGGCCGACGCCGATGAGGCTGCCGCCGAGGCGTTTGCCGCCAAGGCCGCCGAGACTCGTGTCACCTTTAAGGAGTGCATGGACGACGACTTTAACACCGCTGGTGCCATGGGTGCCGTCTTTGGCTTTGTGACCGAGTGCAACCAGTACCTGGAGCAGGCGGGCGATGCTGCCGACAAGGCCACCGCGCTTGCCGCCGCTGACACGCTGGCCGAGCTGCTCGATACGCTTGGCGTCGAGCTTCCCGAGCCCAAGGTCGAGCTGCCGCTGGGTCTGCTGGGCGTTGCCGCCGGTTTGGTTGCCTACACGGGTGACGACGTGGACGAGGCCGCTGCCAAGATTCTCGAGGCCCGCGCCGAGGCCCGCGCCGCTAAGAACTGGGATCTGGCTGACGCCATCCGCGACCAGCTCAAGGACCTGGGGCTGACGATCGAGGATACTGCCGCGGGCACTCGTATTAAGAGTCTCTAGTATTTGTCGACCGTTCGAGGTGCGGCAGATTGCCTTGAAAGAGAAGGGCATAGACCTGGTGGTTATGCCCGACGATTGAAAGGCAAGGTGCCGTGGCTCGGACGGTCGATTCTTGTCCGTTATCTATTTAAGGAGGCCGTTTTATGGCCGACAATCGCAAGCGTGCACCGCGTGGAGGCAAGCAGGCTGCTTCTGGCTCGCGTCCGATTCGCCGCAACGACCGCGCTGCCGCTCCCAAGGGCCAGCGCAATCGCACCCAGGCCGCACGTCCTCAGCGCGATCGCAACCGCGACAACGTTCAGGTCCCCAAGGGCGAGTTTATCGAAGGTCGCCGTGCTGCCGCCGAGGCGCTACGCACTGGTTTTCCCATCAAGTGTGCGCTCATTGCCGAGGGCGGGGAGCGCGATGCCGCCTTGTCGCGCCTGATCGATGACCTCAATGCCGCGGGCGTCCGCATTAAGTATGTGCCGCGCGCGCAGCTCGATGCGCTGTCGAGCCATGGCGCTCACCAGGGCATTGCGCTCGAGGTTGGCAACTTCCCTTACTCCGATGTCGCCGATATCCTCGACCGCGCGGGCGACGGCCCGGCGCTCGCTATCGTGCTCGACCATGTGACCGACGACGGCAACTTTGGCGCCATCGTGCGCTCTGCCGAGGTTGTGGGCGCGGCCGGCGTCATCATTGCCAATAAGCGTGCCGCCGGCGTGACCGTGGGCAGCTACAAGACTTCCGCCGGCGCCGTCATGCACCTGCCTATCGCGCAGGTGCCCAATATCGCCCGTGCACTCGACGACCTCAAGGCCGCTGGCTTTTGGGTGGGCGGCGCCTCCGAGCACGCCGAGGGCAGCTGCTGGGATGCTCCCTTCGAGGGCCGCGTGGCGCTCGTCATGGGCTCCGAGGGCGACGGCATCTCGCGCCTGGTGCTCGAGAAATGCGACTTTTTGACCAAGCTTCCCCAGCGCGGCATGACCGAGAGCCTCAATGTTGCCCAGGCGACAACGGCGCTGTGCTTTGAGTGGCTGCGCCGCAATGCCGGCGAGCTCATGGGGGAGGAGTAGCGCATGTCCAAGAAGAACCGCGCCAAGTCCAAGGCCAAGCGCTTTGGCGAGGGCTCGGCCAAGCCGATTGTTTCGGCTGCGACCTATGGCGTGGGCGGCAATGCGTTTGCGCAGGCTATCGCCGACCCAGTCTCGACGGTGCACTCCAATAAGCCCGAGCTGCTGGTGGTCGACGGTTACAACGTGATCCACTGCACGCCGCGCTACGAAAAGCTCGTGTACGACCATTCCGACGATCCGTATTCCAGCGACGTTCACGATATGGCGCGCACCGCGCTCATCAACGATGTTGCGGCGTTTGCCCAGGGCCGCTACGAGGCCGTGATCGTGTTCGACGGCGCGGGCAATATCTCCAACGAGCGCCCCAACCTGCCGGCCCGCGGCGTGCGCATCGAGTTTTCGCCGACGGGTGTATCGGCCGATACCGTGGTGCAGAAGCTCTGCATCGAGGCGCGCGAAGAAGGCCGCGCGTGCTCCGTGGTATCGAGCGACGGCACGATCCAGGCCGTCGTCATGGGCAAGGGTGTTACGCGCATCTCGAGCCGTATGCTGGTGGACGAGATCAAACAGATCGATAACGACGTTCACGAGGCAGAGGAAGCTCCGCAGATCAAGATGACCCTGGGCAGTCGCCTGAGCCCCGATGCTCTGGCCAAGCTCAAGGCCCTGCGCGGGAGGTAGGTGAGCTGACGGCGCGACGCTGTCTCGCTAACTCCATTCAGCGATGTCGATCATTCTACGGAGGCGCCATGTAAGCGCCTCTTTTAGATATGGCAGCCTTGCCGCGAGCGCGTCGTTTCTGGACAGAATCTCGATTGCCTCGTCAACGAAGCCTTCGAGTTTGTTGCCGTCAAACCAGCCCATGTCCTCGACGAGCAACATTTGTTTGGCGGGACTTGAATGAAATTGTGCGCTGGTAAAACTGTGCTCTCCCGCCCTAAGCTCCTCTAGTGATATGTTGCACCAGAGTGATGAGCCCGAATCGAAGATGGGGGCTGGTCTGCAGACCAGTGAGTTGACGTTTCGCACGAGGCCGAAGTTGCGCCAATGGCGATCGTAGTTGGCAATGATGTCATCGCATACGATCATGCGGTCAAGGGCGCCTTTTATGTCTGTCGCTCCAAGCTCCTCGCAGTTTGCTACATACCGTTCGTAATCGGTTAGTCGCTCGTCTGCATTTGCATGCTGGTTTATATAGAACGCAGGGACATATTCTTCTTCGTCAGTTAAGAAGACATTGCATGTGCTCAAGGCGGAAGTACCCGTGCCTTCGAGCGAATAGGGTACATAATCGCAAACGTTTAGGATGCGACGGTGAAGTGCAGTCGCCACCAGCTCGTTATAAGGTTCCTGGTTTAGATGCGCACCTGCCTTGTGGAGGATTCGACGGTCACCCTCGCATGTCCAGTACTTTTGAAGATTGCCGTCCGAGGTGTTGTCGGGCTTTGCGGCAGCCGCCTTGCCCTCTGGGGCGAAGGGCGCGATGCTGAGAGAGACGTCGTCAAAAGCATTATTGAAGAAATTGATATCTTCCCACGCGAGACCGGAGCCTTGGGGCCTAATCCAATACTGGTCGGATAAAGAGAGGCCAAGATTTCGCTGTACGAGTTCATCGGGAACATCGACTGCGGCTTCTGCAAGCAGGGAGGCTAGCCCAATGCGTGCGAGCGGGATACCGCGGCCGCGCCACCAGATGCGGAAGGAGTCGAGCGATACAGATTTGCTGGGAGCAAAAACTCCAATAGGGGCGTGGGCACGATCGACGTCGGCGCCGATGTGGGTGAAGTCTTTCCGTGATCTGCTGTAGACCAGCTGGGCCACCTCGTGCGTGCGGTTCATGAGGGTAAATGCGACCTCGCCTTTCCCATGTCCACGGCGAGGCCGTCCCCCTCCTTTGGTCGCGGAGCGGAGTCGCGTGTCTACGCTGTCTTTGTCGATAAGCCACACGCCAGAAGCCTTGCGGGCGGTCAGCGCGCCGTTCTTAATGAGCTCCTGCACCCTGCGCGGGGTGATGCCGAGCAGTTCGGCTGCTTCCTTTGTAGTCAACATCGCGAAACCCTTCGCTAAAACGAATAGTTTTATATAGCCAATTGTAATTAAAACTATTCGTTCTGACGAATGGTTTTAAGATCGAGGGCGAACCGACAGAAATGAACGGACCTGGTACCTGTTGTTGCTGGATTTTGCATATTTGTATAACGCCGTGCGGCCTGTTGCGCCCCGTCCGCAATTCCATTATTCTTAACAAGCTTCGCGCGAAAGCGCCAAGTGTGCCAGTGTGGCGCAACGGTAGCGCAACTGATTTGTAATCAGTGGGTTGCAGGTTCGATTCCTGTCACTGGCTCCATGAGAGTTTCGGGCTCTGTTCCCTTTTGTGGGACAGGGCCCGTTTCTTTTTAGGTGGTGTGCCATCGGGTCAGTGCCCATTCCGTTTTCGGTTTGTCTCGATCTGTAACACCAAGATGGGTAATCCGCTTCTAACTGTTACAGATCAAGACAGAAGGTCGAGGGTCGGTCCGTTTATCTCAATCTGTAACAGCGGGGAGGAATATGTCTACCTAACTGCTACAGATTGAGATAAAGAAACAAGCTCTACCGTGACGGTTGGGCGGCTCTCCCGAATCGCGTATGAGCCTCAGTGACAGCAAGCTCGGGGGCTTCCACGGGTTAAATCTGGAACGCACGGGGCTTTGCGTTGCTCTGTATACTATTGGCAGGCGTTTCCGGTATAAGTCGCTTGTGCTGTCATCGCTTGTGCGGTGTGGATTGAAACAAGTTTTATTATGAGCAGCTGGAATCGCTCAGCCCGGTGAATTGACCGTTCACCGGGCTTTTTCGTTCTAATAAAACTTGAAGTTTATACTGATTGAATAAGATGTCCGCACAACCATGTATCCTCGAATTCATTGGAGGTGGCAATGGACGTCTACTATGCTCACAGTATTGATGGTGCTGAAAAAAGCGAATGGCAAACGCTTAAAGAGCATCTTTCAAACGTATCGAAGCTAAGTGGCTTTTTCGCGGATGCTGTTGGCGCTGAACAGCTGGGGATTGCGGTTGGAGCCTTGCATGATGCGGGGAAGGCCTGCCAGGCGTTTCAGCTACGCCTTGAAGGCTCACCGGCCAAGGTCGATCATTCGTCTGTGGGTGCCATCGTAGCGTATGGGAAGTTGTGTGAGGTTGGCTACCCCCTTGCCTACGCTGTGGCGGGCCACCATTCCGGCCTATCCAATGGGCTTACGAGTGAGCCGGGATTGTCTTCCCTAAGGTCGAAATTAAAGAGAACAGATCTGCTGGACGCTATCGACGCCACTGTTGTTCGGAATATGCGTAACCAGCTAGGAAAAAGTGCCGGAAAACTATCGAGGGAATTAATTGAATTCATTCAGCGTGGTTTGTCGGATTCTGGCGAGATTGACAAAGAAGGGCAATTCCAAGCTTATTTGCTAACGAAGGTCTTGTTTTCCTGTCTTGTCGATGCTGATTATCTCGATACAGAGCGGTTTATGGCACCCGACAATTCACATCTGCGATCGGCCGCGGTTGATTCCATGGATGGGCTGCTTGCAAAGTTCGATTCGTACATGGCACGTCTTTGCGGCGCAGCGGAGAACAATGAACTCAATGCCTGTCGTGGCTCCGTTCGAAATCAATGCATGGCGGCAGCGAAAAGCCCGCAGGGGTTCTTTACGCTTCGGGTTCCTACTGGGGGAGGAAAGACTCTCTCGGTTGTGGGTTTTGCGCTTGCGCACGCCAAGAGGCACGGTTTGCAGCGCATCGTTATTGCGCTTCCGTATACAAACCTAATTGAACAGACAGCGGATGTGCTGCGTGGTGTTTTTGGCGCCCAGAATGTACTAGAGCACCATTCAAATTACGATTTTGAGGCCGTTGATCCAGAACGCGCTCAGCACGAAAAGCTTGCAACACAAAACTGGGACGCGCCCATCATTGTTACAACGAATGTCCAGCTGTTTGAATCTCTATTTTCAAATAAACCCGGCAAGAGTAGGAAAGTGCACAATATCGCAAAGAGCGTCCTGATCCTCGACGAAGCGCAGTCACTTCCCGATGGAGTGCTCAAGCCGACGCTGGCGATGCTTGAAATGCTTGTTCGCTCTTGTGGCGTAACTTGTGTGCTCTGTACGGCAACGCAGCCGTACTTCAAAGATGTCTGGCCTTTTAAAGAAACTCCTCAAGAGATCGTTACAGACAGAGCTGGCTTTAATGAGGCGTTCGTCGATAGAACATACTTTAATAATCTCGGGATATTGACTATGGACCAGCTGTGCGATCGGCTTGCTTCTGAAAAACAGGCGCTCTGTATTGTCGGAAACAAGACGGAGGCTCGGGAACTTTATCGTGGTGTGGCGCAGCGTCTTGAGGATGGTGTCGCGGAGGAGTCGTGCTTCTGTCTGTCGACAAACAAGACACCTGATCATCGCATGCGCGATCTTAAAAAAATAAAGGCGCTGCTGGCAGCGAATAGACCGTGTCATGTGATGTCCACGCAGCTTATCGAAGCGGGAGTCGATATTGACTTTCCGGTTGTTTACCGCGAGCTTGCCGGAGTTGATTCTCTGTTCCAGGCTGCGGGGCGATGCAATCGTGAGGGGTCGATTAAAGAGCCGGCTCCTGTTTATATCTTCGAGTGCTTAAAAGAAGATGGAACACTATTCGGAACAACCTCCTGGCTTGCAAAGCAAAGGGAGACTACGCGGGCGATTCTTCGGGAGAGGGACGGAGTCATTGATTCCGGTGCCATAGAGCCGTTCTTTAAGATGCGCTACTCGAGTGATGAGGAACTGGATGCTTATCAAATCTTGAGCATGATTTGTTGCAATGCAGATTTGGAATCATCGTTAGAAATAATGCCGTTTGCAACAATCGCAGAGAAATACCGGTTCATGCCAGATGAATCTCTTCCCGTATTTGTGCGCTGGGGCGACGATGCGGAGAGGCTATATCAAGACATGCTAAATGTCCTCGAGCCGGGTGTGTTGGCACGGCCCGCCCAACGATTCAGCTTGAGTCTGAGAGAAAGGGAGATTAGAGATCTTGAGCAAGCGGGATATATCGAAGAATTGGCGCCGTTCAAGATTCTTAATGCTTGTGATGGATGTCGGATCGTCTACGACGACAAGGTGGGCTATCGATTCGGAGAGGAGGAGCTCTTGACGCTCGTTGGCTAGAGGATTGAAGGGAGGACAAAAATGGGATTTGGAATCAAAGTGCTTATTAGTGGAGATCGAGCATGTTTTACGCGCCCCGAGATGAAGACTGAGCGCGTAAGCTATGACGTCATAACGCCGTCTGCTGCACGAGGAATACTTGAGGCTGTCTATTGGAAGCCGGCAATCGCTTGGAAGATTGACAGTATCCAGGTCGTGAACGAAATACGTTTTGACACATTTAGGCGTAATGAACTGGCAAGCAAACTGAGCTATCAAAACGCAAAGGCTGCCTATTCAAAAAACGTGCCTGTATATGTAGACGTAATGGCTGATCGCCAGCAGCGGGCCACCATGTATCTCAAGGATGTTGCGTATATCGTCACGGCCCATTTTGAAATGACAGCGCGAGCGGGTGAATCTGACACGCCCGAAAAACACTACAACATTGCGTTGCGAAGGCTTCGAAAGGGACAGTGTTTCAATCAGCCCTATTTGGGATGCAGGGAGTTTCCGGCTGCGGTGTCGCTTGTCGAAGACGGATCTGTCGAGTCGTACTACCAAGACATTGACCGGTTCGACCTGGGATTCATGCTGTATGACATCGATTTCAAAAACAGCATGGAGCCGATGTTCTATCGGGCTGTTATGAAAAATGGCGTCATCGATACTTCACGGCGGGAGGTGAAGCGATGATTCTGCAAGAACTGGCTAATCTTTATGATCGATTGGCTGCTGATCCGGAAATCAAAATTCCAGGGATGGGGTGGAGTGTCGAAAACGTTTCGTATCGTATTCGCATTGATGACAATGGACGTACGACGGGCGTAATTCCGTATGTAGTCGGAGAAGGCAAGGAACAGAGGCGGTTTGTTAAACGGATTGTGCCCGAACATGCATCAAGGACCTCGGGAATTCAACCGTTTTTTCTGTGTGATAACGGCTGTTATTTGTTTTGCCTGGGCAAGACGAGGGGCGAGGAAAAGTTTAGCGCCTCTGCCGCATTGCATAAAAAGGTGCTTGCGGAGTCCAATAATCCCGCAGCACGAGCGGTGCTCGCCTTCTTTGATCGGGGGCCTCAGGCGTATGAGTTGTCGAGCGATGACGCCGGTGTAATTGCAAGCACTTTTGTTGTTTTTGAATATGCGCCAGAAAACAAGCTTATTCATGAAATGCCAGATATAGCGCGTTTATGGGACCTGTATAGAGCTGCGACGGCAAGCGCGGACGCGACCAAAGGACAGTGCGCCATTACGGGAGAGCATAGTTTAATCGCCAGATTGTATCCTCAAGTTACAGGGTTTCCCGGCGCTCAGTCTGCGGGAGCGAGCTTGGTGTCCTTTAATTGCTCGGCTTTTGAGTCTTATGGGAAGCGCGGCACCTATAACGCTTCGATTTCAGAGACTGCGGCATTCAAGTCGGGAACTGCGCTTAGATACCTTTCAAAAGATGATAGCCATCGAGTGAGCATCGGTGACACACTCTTTATCTGTTGGACTGATGGGCCAACACTGCGGCCGACTGGTGTGATAACTGCGCTTTTGGGCTTTAAACAAGAACGCAACGAATCGCGTGCTGAGGACGCACGGACACTTGACCAGGTGCGCGGAGATCTTCAATCGATACGTCAGGGATATGCTCCGATGCCTTCTGTGCCTTCGACAAAGTTTTATATGGTCGGTGTGGCACCAAACGCAGCACGACTATCAATTAGGTATTTCAAGGTTGAATCCTATGGAAAACTCGCCGAAAACCTAATTCAGTATTTGAACGATATTGAGATGGTCGATGTTAAGCCCGCCTCGCTAAAAAGCCTGCTTCGACAAATAGCACCACTGGGGGAGGGCGCGGCCATTCCTTCGACATTGTTGCATGGCTGTTTTGACGCAATGCTAGGCGGAAGTCTCTTCCCTAGGGCTTTACAAGCTTCTGTGCTAACGCGTATGAGGGCAGACCACGCATCGAGAAACCGTTGGGATATGGGACAGCGGGCGGCATTGCTTAAGGGCTGTCTTAACCGACAAATTAGAAAGAAAAGCGCTGCAGGAGAAAAGGAGTACACGGTGTCACTTGATAGGGAAAACGCTAACCAGGGTTACGTGCTCGGTAGATTATTTGCCGTTATTGAGCGGGCGCAACGAGTCGCTTTGGGGGATGGCGTCAATGCGACCGTTCGCGATAAGTACATTGGGGCAGCATCGACAACGCCGACGCGTGTTTTTCCGCGGTTGCTGGCCAATTGTCAAAACCATCTTTCAAAAATCGAAAAAATGCCCGGAAAGCGAGGTATGGCCGTGGGCATTCAAAAAGATCTTGATGAGATTGTTGGCAAATTGAACGGCAACGATGGATTGTTTCCGCGGACGCTTGGTATGAATGATCAGGGAGCCTTTTTTATCGGCTATTACCAGCAGAGGCAGAGCAGTTTTGTGCGTAAGGAGCCCGAAGAGCGCGAAGTGGTTTCATCGGTTGAGGAATAGTGCAACGTTATCTTTGGAGGAAAGGAACAATCCATGTCAGAGCCAATCAAGAATCGTTATGAGTTCACGCTTTTCTTCGACGTGAAAAACGGCAATCCTAATGGCGATCCCGATGCAGGAAATCTTCCTCGTCTTGATCCGGAGACCAGCAGGGGCATAGTTTCGGATGTGTGCATCAAGCGCAAGATTCGCAACTATGTCGAACTGGTTGCTGATCAAGGTGAGGATTGGTCAGTCTCTGGAGGACATCGCTTTTATGTCTATGTGAAAGAGGGCGCGGTCCTTAACGAGCAAAATGAGCTCGCCTACCAGCATAACGATATGAAGCCGCAATCCAAGAAATTGCCCAAGGCGATGGAAGACCGGCTCAAAGTGACGCAGTTCATGACGGACAACTTTTATGACATTCGTACGTTTGGAGCTGTAATGACGACAGAGGTTAACTGCGGTCAAGTGCGAGGGCCGGTGCAGTTTTGTTTTGCCGAGTCGGTTGATCCGGTCCTTCCGCTCGAAATGAGCATCACGCGTATGGCGGTCACCAATGCAAAAGATGCCGAGAAGGAAAGGACGATGGGGCGCAAGCAGTACATTCCGTATGGTTTGTATCGCATGGACGGATTTGTTTCGGCTTCATTGGCCGAAAAGACCGGGTTTGATCAAGACGACCTCGACTTGCTGTTTGAGGCCCTCATGAATATGTTCGAGAACGATCATAGCGCGGCACGAGGGCTTATGTCTTCCCGTAAGCTCATCGTATTTAAGCACGAGAGCAAGCTTGGCAACGCGCCGGCCCATGTGTTGTTTGATGCCGTTAAGGCCAAGCGAGTGATTCCTGAGGGCCAGGAAGCCCGCTCTTATGCCGACTATCAGATTGAAGTCGGAGAAATGCCCGAGGGGGTTACGGCAGACATTATTGAGTATATTCCCCCGCGAGCATAACTATGTTTGGTGATGATGACCTGCTGGCGCTTTCTGGGTTACAGCATATTGCATACTGTGAGCGTCAGTGGGCTCTGATCCATCTTGAGCAGGAGTGGTCTGATAGCTTCGATACGGTTCGAGGGAATCTGTTTCACGCTCGTGCTGACACTAAGGGATATTCAACGCTGCGGGGTTTTCGTTGCGAGCGAAGGGTCAGGCTTGTTAGCCATTCTTTGGGAATCTATGGCATAGCCGATATTGTCGAATACAGGCTCGGTGCTGAAGGCGGTTCTGTTCGTCCGGTTGAATACAAGGTAGGTAAGCCAAAAATCGAAGATTGGGACCGGATTCAAGTGGCGGCACAGGCAATGTGCATCGAGGAAATGCTGGGCCTTTCAATCGATGAGGGGTATCTGTTTTATGGTGAAACGCGACGAAGAGAAAAAGTAATCATTGATTTTGCTTTAAAGCAAAGAGTCAAACAGCTGTGCCAAAGAATGCACTCGTTGTTTGAGCAACGGAAAACCCCGCTGCCGCTTAGAAGCCATAAGTGCCGAAGGTGCTCCTTGGTGGATAAATGCCTTCCAGATATCTGCAGCGTTGACGCTCGTGATTATTTAAAGCGGATGGGTCTGGAGTTGTGAGGGGAACGAAAGATGAAAAAGCTGTTCAACACGCTTTACGTTACGAACAAGGATGCCTATGTCTGCAAGAAGGACGACAACGCATGTGTTCGAGTTGACGGCAAGGATGTGTTAAGGGTTCCTCTTCATCTGCTCGAGGGTATTGTTCTATTTAACTATGCGGGTGCGAGTGCTCCACTTTTGTATACGTGTGCCGCGAGGGGCATCTCGGTGTCTGTTCTCGATGAGAAGGGGAGATTCGCCGCCCGAGTTGAGGGTCCGGTGTCGGGGAACGTACTTTTGAGAAAAGCTCAATATGAGGTGGCGGCGGACCCGACCCGATCGCTCGTGCTAGCTAAACGATTCATGGCGGCGAAGTTTTATAATTCACGCGCGGTGTTGCTGCGACATAAGCGAGAGCACCCCGAGAACGGAGATGGTCTCTCAAATGCGATTGATACGTTTTCCAATGGATTGGATACGCTGGGCTCTGTAGCGTCGCGTGAGGAACTGCTGGGTGTAGAAGGGGATGCCGCCCACGGCTATTTCGATTCGTTCCCTTCGTTAATTAGGGATAAAGAAGTCCGTGCCGAATTTGTTGGCAGAAATAGAAGGCCGCCAAAAGATCCCGTCAATGCATCACTATCGCTTTTCTACACCCTGGCATCTCGTGAGATAGCTACGGCGTGCGAGTCCGTTGGCCTTGATCCTCAGATGGGTTTCTACCATCAGCCGAGGCCGGGAAGGGCGAGTCTGGCACTTGATGTGCTTGAGGAGTTTCGCGCTCCTCTGATTGACCGATTTGTAGTAGCGCTATTCAATCGCGGACAACTGAATAGGACAGATTTTGAGTTCGATGCTGGCGGAGGTTGCTTCTTTAGCGATGCGGCGCTTAAGCGCGTTCTGGATGCTTGGCAAAAAAGGAAGCAAGAAGAAATCAAACATCCTTTCCTGGATGAAAAGGTCAAAATTGGACTGCTTCCGTTTGTCCAAGCGCAGTTGCTCTCGCGTTATTTGCGCGGGGATATGAATGACTATCCCGCTTTTTGTTGGAGATAGACATGTACGTTTTGGTTTCCTACGACGTCTCGACATCGGATTTATCGGGCGCCTCTCGGCTTAGGCGCGTGTCTAAAATATGCTTGCGCTATGGTCAACGCGTTCAGTGCTCCGTGTTTGAGTGCATGGTGGATTCCGGACAGCTTGAAAAAATGAAAAGCGAGCTCCGGTCTGTTATCGATGAGTCAAAAGATAGTCTGCGCGTATATAACCTCGGGAAGAATTGGCAAAGAAAGGTGGAGCATTTTGGTGCGAAGAAACCTTATGACCCTGAGGCTTCGCTAATTGTCTAGCTCGATATCGCGCGAATGGTAAGTGATGTCGATTTATTACGATGTTCGCGCGCGTTCCTTGACAACGGAATTAAGGAACCGCAGGTCGCGTAATCTTCGTTAGCTTTGTTGCGACTTGGATGTAAGATTGCTTTGTCGAATAGTTGGTATTTGTCCAGTTAGGAGACAGTCGCGCCCCACGCGGGCGCGTGGATTGAAACCATGATGACTTGACGTCGTCCCCGCCCTCCTCCGGTCGCGCCCCACGCGGGCGCGTGGATTGAAACAGCAATCTCCGTGCATATAATGAGCGGTCGCGGTGTCGCGCCCCACGCGGGCGCGTGGATTGAAACAAAGTAGCCGCCGGCAAGACGCTGAAGTCCATCATGTCGCGCCCCACGCGGGCGCGTGGATTGAAACATGCGACGCAGGTGAAAACGGATGCCCCGGAAAGTCGCGCCCCACGCGGGCGCGTGGATTGAAACACAGGGACAAGGGGAAGAGCGGGGCACCCCCATCGTCGCGCCCCACGCGGGCGCGTGGATTGAAACTCCACCGAGCCGATCCCGCTGCTGTATGGCGGCGGTCGCGCCCCACGCGGGCGCGTGGATTGAAACGATGAGTTCGCCAACATCGGCACCATCCCCGACATGTCGCGCCCCACGCGGGCGCGTGGATTGAAACTATC
>CAJLVJ010000018.1 GCA_905210085.1 uncultured Collinsella sp.
CCGCGGGTGAGAGATGCGCGCGGCCCCTACAAAGGAGGCTTTAACATGAGCGAGGTCGTTTCTTCTTCCGATTTCCAGTCCAAGGTGAAGGCCGTCAAAAAACTATCGAACAATGTCGGGGGCGGTGATGAGAACAAGAACGCCGCCGTGACGGCTACCTCGGACAAGCTGTTCCTGCTCAGCTACTCTGAGATCGCCCCCCACCTCCTATTGGGCATCCTATCCCTGGACTTCCTCCGAGGGCACCCAGTACGAGGCCTTCAAAGGCAAGGTGACGGAGAACTATAATCCCAACTCTGCCATTGCCATTGGCAGCGGTTGGTGGGAGCGTTCGGTGTTTCCGAACGCCTCGAAGGGCTTCCTCCATGTCGACAGCAGCGGCAATCCGTCGGACAGCAACTCCGCGCCGGGTTGGTTTTGCGTCTCCCCCGCCTGGTGCTTCTAGCTTGTCTAGCGCAAAGCCCGCGTTACCCCGCGCGTGCTTTCTTTTGGCGACCGAACGAACGGCTTCAGGTTCATGGCACGGGTAGTCGGATTGAAGAGAAATGGGGTCATACAGCGGCTCTCAGAGCGCCTGCCGCACTCCCCCGCCATTACCTCTGCTGCGTCCTCGTATAGAGTCCATCCTGCTTGGTGTTTCGAGCTCGGGGCGTATACGGTGGGTGGTTAATGGATTCACTTCGATGACGGCGTTTACGGGAGCGACCATGGCGATGCGCGAGATCGCGGTCAAGTTCGATGAGGGCGAAATGGCCTTGATTCAGGGCCATGCGGACGCCACGGGCATGACCTTTTCCGAGTTCGTGAGAAGGGCCGCGTTCGAGAAGGCTGAGGACATGGCGGACATCGAGGCCTACAACGAGGCTTTGGACGGGGACGGCGGCACTCGCTACCCGATGGAAGAGGTCGTGCGCATGGCGGTGGAGGCTGAGTGATTGTCCACACGCGTTGTCTGTCTCGGCTCTAAAGGCTTCTCTTGGGCGGGGTTCGGCTTATAGCCGGGTCCCGCTTTTTTGCGGCTTTCAGTTGTCTTTCTGAAGGTATGAAATGGCTGCCTCGATATGAATACGGTCGGCATTCGAAGCGGACGTTATAGCCGCGCTAATAGCGCATGACTTTCTCCCCTGCCGTCATCGTTGCCGCAGCGGCAAGACCGTTGCAAATACTTGGAATAGCTCTACGCTCGGCTCGTATTGCAAACCCCGAGTGAAGGGAGCCGTATATGCATGCAGCGGCAATTAACCTTCGGGGGGGGGTCGCTCCTGAAACGACCCGCTTCCGAGGGCAATCAATTATCGAGTACGTCCTGATCATTGCCGTCATCGGCCTGGTCATCGTGTTCGCGGGACCCGGCGTGGCCGGAGCCATCCGAAACCAGTTCAACCTGGTCGGCAACACGGTGAACAATGGGACGGTCGGCGGCGTCGAGGGAGGCGCGTCCGGTGGCGGCTCCGCAGGCGCCGATTCCGCGGCCGTCCAGGTGGCCATCGCCAAGGACGCGAAGGACTGGACCCTCGACGAGCAGGAGGCGGTTGCCAAAGACATTGCCAAGAACGGTACATCGTCTATCGCCTACGCCAAGGCCAAGGCCGCCATGGATGCCGGCACCAAGTTCTCGATGAAGCTGACCAATGGCAAGACGCTCGAGTACCGTATCATCGACATCAACCACGACGACTTGGCCGATGGTAGCGGCATGGCAGGCTTGACGTTCGAGGCGACCAACTCTGCCTTGGGTAGCCAGAGAATGAACGCTACGGACACCAATGCCGGTGGTTGGGATAAGTCCGAGCTCCGTACCCGCCTCAACAGCGGTGACCTCTGGTTGCTCCTGCCCAGCGAGCTCCAGTCAAAGGTGAAACCCGTCACAAAGACAACCGATAACGTTGGCGGTAACGGGGGCGGTGCCCCCTCGGCGACGACCGACAAGGTTTTTCTGCTCTCGGCAACCGAAGTATACGGGGATATGCAATCTGACGGCATCCAGTACGAGTGCTACAAATCCAAGGGCGTGACGGGGTCGAACTATTCCGGTGCATCAGGCTATAGCCACTGGACTCGTTCCGTGAGACCGCGCAGCTCCACATCCTTTCGCTATGTTCAAAGCGGCGGTATTTGCTACAGCTACAGCGCGACGGACTCGTTTTATGTCCTCCCCGCTTTCTGCTTCTGATCTCTTTCATCGCAAAGCCCCCGCAATCCTGCAAGGGCTTTTCTTTTGGCGATTACTCAAACAATTCGAGGTTCATTGTACAGGTAATCGGGTTGAGGAGAAATGGGGTCATACAGCGGCTCTCAGAGCGCCTGCCGCACTTCCCCGCCATTACCTTTGCGGCATCCTCGTATGGAGTCCATCCTGGTTGGCGTTTTGTTGTAACCGCTCACTTGTCCACAGATCAAGTGAACTGCTGGAATAAATACAGCGACACACTAGTTCGTTACAGTCGCCATATCTGCGTAAATCGCCGCGATAAATACAGCCTGTACTCGTCTGTATACCAGCTACGCGTATGTAGATTCATGTCGCGTTAATAAATCGGCTCAAGCGCGTGCAAAACGCGCAAGTAACCGCAAAAAGCGATTATCGCGCAGGTAGATTTTTGGCACCCTGTTGCTTAATCAAAATTAAGCAATTGCTTAAAACAAAAAAGGTCAGGCACTAGGTGCCTGACCTGCAAACTTCTGGTCGGGACGACTGGATTCGAACCAGCGACCCCTTGACCCCCAGTCAAGTGCGCTACCAAGCTGCGCCACGTCCCGAAGCTTTTGTTTGTTGCTCTGCTCTCGCTCGCAACAGGGAGTATATTAACCCGAAACTTTAGACTTGTGCAAGAACTTTTTTATAAATTTTGAAGCAAGTCCAAAATTGTATCTGCGAGCTGGGGTTTTGTTAGTACAGGAAGTTCTTGCGTACCCGCTTTACTCACGATCCAGGCCTTGTTGGTATCGGTTCCAAAGCCCGAATCGGCGCGTAAGACATCGTTGGCGATAATAGCATCGCAGCCCTTGCGGGCCAATTTGCGCTCGGCGTACTCGACAACGTTATCGGTCTCGGCCGCAAATCCAATCACGCACCGCTCGCCCTTCTGGCGCGCGAGCTCGGCCAAAATATCGACTGTTTCGACAAGCTCGATGCGATCCAAGCGTTCGTTGGACTTTTTGAGTTTATGGTCGGCAGGGGCCGCGGGGGTGTAGTCGGCGACGGCGGCCGCGCAAATGGCCGCATCGGCCGTCTGGAAGGCGCTCAGGGCCGCCTGGAGCATCTCTGCGGCGGTCTGCACGCGTACGCACGCCACGCCGCGGGGCACATCGAGTGATGTCGGGCCCAACACGAGCGTGACGGCGGCACCGCGGCGTGCGGCCTCCCCCGCCAGGGCGATGCCCATCTTGCCCGACGACCGGTTACCGATGAAGCGAACCGGGTCGATCGGTTCGTGCGTGGGGCCGGCAGTGATGACGATGCGCTTGCCCGCCAGGTCTTGCGGCACGGGGTTGAGCACCTCACAGACAGCCTCGACGATGTCCTCGGGCTCGCTCATGCGTCCCGTGTCCACGTCGCCGCAGGCAAGGTAGCCGCTGCCCGGACCCACCACATGGACACCGCGCTCGCGCAACGTGGCCATGTTGGCCTGTGTTGCCGGCGCTTTCCACATGCCATTGTTCATGGCCGGTGCGATCACGATGGGTCGTGGCGTTGCCAGCAGCGTGGTGGAGATGAGGTCGTCGGCGATGCCGTTGGCCATCTTGGCGATGATATTGGCCGTCGCGGGCGCTACGACCACCAGATCGGGCTCCTGCGCAAGCGAGATATGGTGGATGGGGTCAGACGGGTCGTCGAATAGCCCAACAGCGACCGGCTCATTGGTGAGTGCACGAAAGGTGAGCGGGCCCACAAACTCGGTGGCATGCTCGCTCATAACGACCTTGACGTGCGCGCCGCGCTTTTGCAGCAGGCGCACGATATTGCACGACTTATAGGCGGCGATCCCGCCGGTAATGCCCAGCAGGATCGTTTTTCCCTCAAGTTGCATTGAATTGTTGGATGCCGCCGTCATCGCTAGGCTTCCTTGCTCGGGAGTACCAGGAGGCGGTGGCAGTACGGGCAGTGCGTAATCTCGCTACCGTCGTGGTTGAGGTCGCTCATGGACGATGCCTGCAGCGCGGTGTGGCAGACCGTGGGGATGTTGCCCTGGATGGTCTCGACGGCCAGGCCACGGAACTGCTTGAGCAGACGCTCGTAGTCGGTGAGAACGTCGGCCGGCAGCGTGGCAGCAAGCGCGGTGCGCTCCTTAGCGGCGGCGTCAATCTGAGCCTGCAGGTCGGCAGCCTTGGCGCGGGCGGCCTTGGTATCGGCCTTCACGCCCTCCTCGAACTTGGCGATGATGGCCTGTGCGCGAGCCTCGCGGTCGAGCGCCTCCTTATGGGCGACAACGACGTCCTTGCGGGTGTGCTCGATCTTGTCCAGACGCTTGGCCAGGGTGGCGAGCTCGTTCTCCAGGTCCTGAACCTCGCGGTAGTCGGAGCCGTCGACGTGGCGCTTCTTGGCAGCCTCGATGGCGTTGTTAGTCTGAATCTCGGTGGTGTTGAGATCGTCAAGCTCAATGTCCAGATCCTTGCGCTGGGCGTAGAGCTTGGTCATCTCGGACTTGAGTTTCACATAGGTCTTGCGCTTGGAAGCGAGCTCCTTGAGCTCCGGCATATTGGCAAGTTCGCTCTTGTTGCGGGCGAGCTCCAAATCGATCTGTTGCAGCTTGAGTAGCGTAGCGCCGGCGCTCATAAGTTCTCTCCTTTTGTCACAGTCCACCATTGGCAAGGGTTCAGTATTTTAATCGCATGACGGGGGTCGACTCCGGCGTCAACTGCAGAGTTCATCAATATATCAACGAACGGCTCCTCGGAGCGGTCGTGGCCGAGCAAGATCACCGGCAGCCCGCGCAAGGCAAGGTCTTGCGCCACGTGGTAGCCCGCCTCGCCGGTTACGATGACATCTGCGCCCGCGGCGATGGCGAGCTCTCCAAAGTCGCCCAGGGAGCCGCCCAAAATAGCGACGGTACGGCATGCGTGCTCGGCTTCGCCCCACACACGCGGGTCACTGCCGAAGGCCGTGGCAGCACGGGTGGCAAGATCGCGCAGCGTGCACGGGTCGTTGAGCGTTGCAAGCGCGCCCAGGCCGGTTGCCTCGGGGTCGTCCACATGCTCCAGCGAGCTCATGGGCTCAGCGCCCAGCAACTCACTCAGGCGAACGCGCGCTTCGTGCGAACGGTCCAGGTTGGTGTGGAGCGAAATAATGCTCACGCCGCAACGAGCCGCCTCGTACAGCGCAGCGCTGCACTGGGGGCGTGACGCATCCGCCGGACAAAACGCCTCGGGCGCCTTGATATAGACGGGGTGATGCGTCAGCAGCACGTTGGCACCGGCATCTTGTGCGCGGCGAACATTAGCTTCGGTCGCATCGAGTGCGCAGGCCACGCCAGCAATCTCGGCGGCAGGGTCGCCCACGGAGAGCCCTACATGATCCCAGCCCTCGGCGTCCGCCTTGGGGTAGCGCGCCAGCAGCGCGCGTTCAAGCTCGGCGACGATCATGCAGTACCTACGATCGAGAGCAACGTCTGGGCAAAGTCGTCCAGGTCAGCCGGGTCCACGCGGTCATCGAAGGAGATGCGCAGTGCGCCTAGCGCCTGCTCGCGACCAATGCCCATTGCGCTGAGCACGTGGCTCGGGTCCATGCTGCCGCTCGAGCACGCCGAGCCGGCCGAAACCTCAAAGCCGGCGGCGTCGAGCTTGACGATGAGCTCCTCGGAGTCCATGCCGTCGACGTAGATCGAAACCATACCCGGCAGACGATCGGCCTGCGCGTAGTCGCCCATCGTGGCGTGAATGCGCGGGTGGGCCGTAAGCGTGGCGTAGAGCTTGTTGGAAAGGGTTTGCAGCGTCGCACGCTCCTGGGCCACATGGGGCGCCAGCGTGCGGGCGGCAGCGGCAAAGGCCAGCTGCGTGCGCAGGTCCTGCGTGCCGGCACGACGACCGGCCTCCTGTCCGCCGCCAAAGATGCGCGGGCGCAGCGGCGTGTGGTTCTTAAGGTAGAGCCCGCCGGATGCCACGGGGCCACCGATCTTGTGCGCGGCAACGGTCATGGCGTCAACTCCCAGCTCGGTGACATCGAGCGGAATGTGCAGATACCCCTGGATGGCATCGGTGTGGAACAGGGCGCCCACGGTATGCGCGGCCGCGGCAAGCTCGCGGATGGGCTGCACCACGCCGGTCTCGTTGTTAGCAACCATAATGCTCACGAGCGCGACGTCGTCGCCGAGCAGCTCGATGAGCGCGGCAGGCTCGATGTAGCCCGCACGGCAGGGCTGCACCAGGTCGACGGTAAAGCCGGCGGCACGCAGCAGTGGCAGGTTGTCCAGAATAGAATCGTGCTCGATGGCAGATACGATCACGCGGTTGCGTTTGCGGTCGCGCTGGCGAGCGCCCTCGGCAAGACCGAGGAGCGCCAGTTGGTTGGCTTCGGTGCCGCCGTTGGTCAGGACGATCTCGGACGGGCGGACGCGTGCGCCAAAGCTGCGGGCAATCTCGCGACGCGCCATTTCTAGGCGCGCAGCGGCCTTGCGGCCGAGCGAATGCAGCGAGTTGGGGTTGACGCCGGCAAGCTCGCTGTCGTCGTACTCGCGCTGCGCAAGGAGCGCCTCGGCGCGCATGGGTGTCGAGGCGGCATAGTCAAGATTCACGGGTATGCGGTTTTGACCTGCGGTCATAAGGGTTTATGCCTCCTGTGCGGCCTCGTTGCCCAGCTTCTGCAGCAGCGCAACCTCGGCAGCGGGATCTTCGGACTTAAATACGGCAGAACCGGCCACGAGCACGTTGGCGCCGGCCTTAACGACCTCGGCGATGTTCTTGGAAGAGATGCCGCCGTCGACCTCGATCATGGGCGACACGCCGTGACGCTCGCACATGGCCTTGAGCTCGTGGATCTTTGCGATGGTGCCCGGGATAAAGCTCTGGCCGCCAAAGCCGGGGTTCACGCTCATCAGCAGCACCATATCGACGACGTCGATGATGCTCTCGAGCACGCACACGGGGGTTGCGGGGTTGAGCACCACGCCAGCCTTGACGCCGCGCTGCTGCAGATGGGTGAGCGTGCGGTGCAGGTGCGTGGAAGCTTCGTAGTGCACGGTGATCATGTCGGCACCGGCGTCGGCATACCAATCGACTGTCTCGTCGGGGTTCGACACCATCAGGTGCGCGTCGACCGGTACATCGGTGGAGCGCTTGACGGCCTTAAGGATGTCAACGCCAAAGGTGAGGTTGCCGGTAAAGTGACCGTCCATAACGTCGAAGTGCACGTAGTCGGCAGCGGCGATCTTGTCGAGTTCGCCCTTGAGGTTGGCCATGTCGGCCGAAAGGACGGACGGAGCGATTTTGATGGAACCCATGGTAGTAGCCTTTCTGCGCTAGTCGGTGAGTCCGTAGAACTCTTGAGAGGGGACGCGGTCGGTAAGAATCTCGAGTGCCCTATCCAAAGTAACACCGTTGTAGAGCGTTTGCTCCACGGCAAAGGTGAGCGGAATGTCTACGCCCAGTGAACGGGCAAGTTCGCTGACGCTGCGGGCCGCGACGGCGCCCTCGACAACCATATGCGTGCGCGTCTGGTACTCGTCGAGCGAAACGCCGTGGGCAAACTCGTAGCCAAAGGTGCGGTTGCGCGAATGCTCCGAGGTACAGGTGGCAATGAGGTCTCCCATGCCGGCAAGTCCCATGCAGGTCATAGCTTGACCGCCGCGGGCGTGCACCAGACGGCTGATCTCGGCTAGGCCGCGCGTCATGATGAGGGCGAGCGTGTTGTCGCCCGCGCCGGTGCCGGCGGAGATGCCGCACACGATGGCGATGACATTTTTCATGGCGCCGCAGACCTCGACACCGGTCATGTCCTGCGACAGGTAGATGCGGAAGGCCGTGGACAGGAGCAGGTCCTTAAAGGCCTCCCCTATCTGCGGATCTTCGCTGGCGATGACGGCGGCAGAAAGTCCGCCGCGGTAGATCTCCTCGGCATGGTTGGGGCCAGAGAGGGCCGCCACGCGCGCCTCGTTGCCGATCTCGCTGGCGATGACCTCGCTCATGAGCAGGCCGGACTCGGGCTCAATGCCCTTGGTGAGGCAAAGCACCGGGGTATCGGCGGCGATAAAGGGCGCGGCCTGGTGGCACACGCTGCGAAGGTGCGTCGAAGGAACGGCAAAGATGATGGCCTCGGCGCCGTCGAGCGCCTGCACGAGCTCGGTCGTGGCGACGACGTTGCCGGGCAGCTCGTAGCCCACAAGGTAGCGGGGGTTGCGATGCTCGCCGTTTATGCCGGCGGCCGTCTGCTCGCTATGGGCCCACATGGTCACGCGCTCGGCTCGCGCGGCGGCAAGGCCGGCGACGGCGGTTCCCCAGGAGCCGGAGCCAATCAGCGCAACATTCATGACTCTCTCCTACTTATCGTCGGGCTCGGTGACGCGCTTGGTAAACGAGAGCTTGGACTCCTTACCGGCCATGAGCTTTTGGATATTCGAGCGATGGGCCCACACCACGGTGATGCCAATCATCGCCATGCAAAACTTGAGGCCCAGGCTGCTGTACGGAAAGACCGCGCAAGCAGCGATAGGAAGACCGATGGCAGCGGCAAGCGAGCCCACCGACACATACTTGGTGATGGCGACGGCCACGATAAACATGCCCAGCAGCGACAGGCCAATGGGCCAGTACCAGGCGAGGATTACGCCCAGACCAACCGCGATACCCTTGCCGCCGTGGAAGTTAAGGTAGGGCGAGAAGATGTGTCCCCACACGGCAGCCAGGCAAATGACGCCGAGCATCCAGTCGCCGGCGGCACCGGGAGCCATAATGCTCACGGGGAAGCCATAGCCCACGCTCGCAATGAGTGGACGCGCGATAAGGACGCAGATGGCGCCCTTAAGGCAGTCGAGCAGCAGCGTGAGTGCGGCCACCTTGGGGCCGGCCACGCGCAGTGCGTTGGTGGTGCCGATGTTGCCGGAGCCCGCCTTGCGAATGTCGGTGTGGTTGAACACGCGGCCCAGGATAAGGCCAAACGGAATCGCCCCGATAAAGAACGAGACCACGGCGCAGATGGCGGTCAGAAGAATCGGATTATGCATCCTTTTGCTCCTTCTTCCTAAAGAAGAGTCGAATGGGCGTGCCGGAAAAATCGAAGGTCGAGCGCATGCGGTTCTCGACGTAGCGCTGGTAGGTGTCGTTGACCAGGTCGCTGTGGTTGACGAAAAACGTGAACGTCGGCGGGTTGACGCCCGTCTGGGTCACGTAGTGCATGCGCAGGCGGCGCTTGCCGTCCACCACGGTATGACCGAACTCGCGCAGGTCGGTGAGGAATGTGTTAAGGCGCGAGGTGCTGATCTTTTGCGAACGCGTCTTCTCGGCGGCGTCGACCATGCCCCAGATCTTTTCGATGCTGCGGCCGGTCAAGGCCGAGATGCGCAGGTACTGGGCCCAGGGAGCCATGACGCCCAGACGGCGGTCGATGGTCTCCATGCAGGCCTCGCGCTTGCGGTCGTCGTCGAGCAGGTCCCACTTGTTGAGCAGCACCACGATGGCGCAGCCGCGCTCGATGGCAAGGCCCATGACCTTTTGGTCCTGCTCGGTGACGCCCACGGAGGCATCGACGACGAGCAGCGCCACGTCGGCGCGGTCGATGGCGCGCAGGCCGCGGACCATGGAGTAGTACTCGATGTTCTCGTACACGGTGCTCTTCTTGCGAATGCCTGCGGTGTCGACCATGCGGTAGTGCTTGCCGTTGCGCTCCACGACGGTATCGATGGCGTCGCGCGTCGTGCCGGCAATGTTCGAGACGATGGAGCGGTCGGCACCCAGGATGCGGTTGAACAGCGAGGACTTACCGGCGTTGGGGCGGCCGATGATGGCGACGTTCAGCGCGTCGGGGAACTCATCGGCGACCTCGTCCTCTTCCTCCGGAAGCAGGGCAACGATATCGTCGAGCAGGTCGCCCGTGCCATGGCCATGCAGAGCCGACAGCGGCGTGGGCTCACCGATGCCGAGCGAATAGAACTCCCAGATGCTGTCGTTCTCGCGATCGGGGTTGTCGAGCTTGTTCACCAACAAAAAGACCGGCTTGTCGCAGCGCTTGAGCATGCGGGCGACCGACTCGTCCTCTTCGGTGACACCGGTGCGGCCGTCGACCACAAACAGAATGACGGCGGCTTCCTCGGCGGCGGCGAGGGCCTGGTCGCGAATGGACGTGGCAAAGACGTCGTCGCTCTTGAGCGGCTCGATACCACCCGTGTCGACGATGGTGAACTCGCGACCGTTCCAATCGGCCGTATGATACGAGCGGTCGCGCGTGACACCGCGGGACTCGTGGACGATGGCGTCCGAGGTCTGGGCCAGGCGGTTAACGAGCGTGGACTTGCCCACGTTGGGGCGTCCGACGACGGCGACGATAGGTTTCATCTGCTCTCCTTTAATGGGTGGGGTCAGTGGAATTAGTAGAGTCGGCAGGCACAATGCCAAGGATGTGCTCCAGGGTATCGAGCAGCTCATGCGGCATGGTCGACACCACATGAACCTCGGCGCCGCGACTGGTAAGGCTTGCGAGTAAATCGTCACGATGATACTCGTCAAGCGTCATGCCGTCAGCGTTGAACATGAGCTTAGGCACAAAGAGCATAACCCCCGACAGGTCTTGCGGCAGCTGCTCAAGGATATCGCTCGCGACGATGAGGCCGGTCACGTCCACGTTACCGCCAAAGTAGCGGTTCTTGATGGCCGTGACGGTGCCGGAAAGGCCCTGCGGAGACTCCACGAAGCGGGCGACGGTATCGCGTGCGCTGGCGCCCGAAAGACATACCAGGCGCTGGTCGCGGGCGGTAATGGCCTTTCGAACGCGGGCAAGGCGCTCGGCGTCGGTGGCAAGCACGTCGTCGGTCTCGTCCAGATACGAGCGGATCATGCCGATGCCATCGTAGTACTGCGGATAGCCGTCGTAAAAGTCTGCCTCGGGCGGCTCGATGCCGGCGTCCAGATAGAACTCGTCACTCATCTGAAACGTGTGGCGGCCAAAGCGCTCGTACGCGCGGTCCTGATAGGGACGGATCATAGCAATGGTCTCGCGCGCAAGCTCAGGTTTGTCGCTGTAGGACCAGCTAAAGCGGTTCTGGTGCTTGGTAAAACCGAGCGGCACAATGCCCAAGCTCGTGATCTGCTCGTGCTCCTCGCAAAAGCGCAGGGTCTTTTCCAGCTCCTCGCCGTCGTTCATGCCGGGGCACAAAACGATCTGCGCGTGAATCTCGATGCCGGCGGCCATGATGGTCTCGAGCACGTCCATGCCGCGCTGGGCGTTGCGGCCCATCATGCGGCGGCGAACATCGGGGCTCACGGCATGGACCGACACGTTCATCGGACTAATGTTGCGATTGATAACGTTTTGCACGTCCTCGTCGGAAAGGTTCGTGAGCGTGACAAAGTTGCCCTGCAAAAAGCTCAGGCGGTAATCGTCGTCGCGGATGTAGAGCGTGGAGCGACCGCCCTTGGGCAACATGGTCATAAAGCAGAACACGCAGGCGTTGACGCAGATACGCATGCCGTCAAAGATGGGGCCATCGAACTCCAGGCCCCAGTCCTCGCCGGGAAAGCGGTCAAGCTCAACGGGGGTGACGGTGCCGTCGCGCGGGTCGAGAACCTCAAGTTCGACGGTGTCGTCGTCTGCTTCCCAAAGCCAAACGATCATGTCGGTGAGTTGCTCGCCGTTGACCGTAAGCACGCGCATGCCCGGCTCGATACCCACATCCCATGCGGGCGATTCGGGACGCACGTTCTTTACGAGCGCGCCTTCACCCGGCTCGGGGTCGCGGCTGCGCCCGTAATCGGCCACCTCGGCGGCGTATGCGGGTACGGTCTGGTCCATGATTAGCGGCAAAGCTCCTTGATGCGCGCAACGGCGCGTTCGATGTGTTCTTGCGGGGTTGAGGCTCCGGCGGTGATACCGATGTGGCGCGCGTTGGCAAACCATGCGGCCTCAAGCTCGGAAGCTTCCTCGATGTGATGCGTGTGCTCGCAGGCGTCGGCACAAATCTGCGCCAGGCGGCGCGTGTTGCCCGAATTCTTGCCGCCCACGACGACCATGCAATCACAGCGGTTGGCAAGCGACGCGGCTGCCTGCTGCCGTTCGCTCGTGGCGGCGCAGATGGTGTTGATCACGCGCAGTTCCTGCACGCGCGGGGTGATGGAGGCCACAACCTCGGCCAGGTTCTGCGCGGTTTGGGTGGTCTGCACAACCAGGCCCACCTTGCCCTTGAGCGGCAGCGCGTCCGCATCGGCGGCGCAGCTCACGACTAGAGCGTCATCCCCGGCGTGGCCCAGAATGCCCTCGACCTCGGGGTGGCCCGGTTCGCCCACGACGATCACGCGGTAGCCCTCGCGCACCAGGCGCTCGGCCGCCACATGGACCTTCTTGACGTAGGGGCAGGTGGCGTCGACCACGGTAAGGCCGCGCTCACGAGCGGCGTCGATGACCTGCGGCACCACACCGTGGGCGCGGATAATCACGGTGCCCGATGCGGCGTCGTCCAAGGTGTCGGCCAGACCAATGCCGGCCTCGGCAAGCTCGCGTACCACAATGGGGTTATGGATGAGCGGGCCCAGGGTGTGGACCTGAGTGCTCTCCCCTGCCTGCGGCGCGGCGGCCAGCGCCATGTCGAGCGCGCGCTGTACGCCGTAGCAGGTGCCGGCGTGGGCGGCGATCTCGATGGTGGGGACGACCTCCTCAGCGGCGGCCGCTGCAGTGTTCATGACTTCCTCACCCATGGCTAGAACCTACCCGGATGCTCGGCGCACAGATCGTCGCGCATGTCGTAGACGCGGTTCATGGCCTCTGACTCAAACCATGCCAGGCGCTCCTTACGCTTGAGCTCGGCCGGAGCGTCGGATAGCGAGATGGCCTTGCCGGCGCGGATCCAGCACTTTTTGGGGCGCATGAGCTTTTTGCCCTTAGGCGTAATGTCGGACCAGCCACAAATGGCGAGTGGGTTGACGGGCGCCTTGCCCATCTGGGCGATGAGCGCAAAGCCGCCGTGGACCTCGGGCTTGATCTCGCGCGAGCGGATGCGCGTGCCCTCGGGGAAGATCAGGACGTCCTCGCCGCGCTGCAGTGCATGCTGGGCGGCACGCAGACACTTCATGTCGGCGGTGCCGCGCTCGACGGGAATGCCACCCACGCGGCTAAAGGCCCAGCGCACAATCTTGGTCTTGGCAAACTCGGACTTAAAGATGGGGCGGATGCGGCGGCCGCCAAAGAACAGCGCCGTCTCCACGGCCAAGAGTTCGGCCATCGAGGTGTGGTTGCAGATGACCACGCTGCCGCGGCCTTCCTGGCGCTCAAACAGCAGGTCGGCATCCTCGACCTTCCAGCGCCACATAAGCTTGGAGAAGACCCACAGGATGCCCATGACCACGACGACGGTGCCGCGGATGAGCGCCGGGAACTCGGCGTAGGGGGCGTTGTAATAATCCTCGGGCGTCTGCTTAAACAGGCGCATGGGCTACCTCCTTTGGTTGATGAGGTCCTCGATAATGCGGACGACCTCATCGATGGTGTGGGCGGTGGAGTCGACGTGCACGGCGTCCTCGGCGGGCACGAGCGGCGCGACCTCGCGGCTGCTGTCGAGTTTGTCGCGCTGTTTGAGGGCGTCGAGGGTCTCGTCGACCTCGGCCTCGAGTTGCTCTGCGCTGAGCGGCTGGGCGTCGTTTTGGTGGCGCTGCAGCACGCGGCGACGGGCGCGCTCACGAGGGTCGGCGGTCAGGAACACCTTGACCTGCGCGTTGGGGAACACGACGGTGCCGATGTCGCGACCCTCGGCCACGATATCGCGGTCCTCGGCGGCGCGGCGCTGATGGATGAGCATGGCGGCGCGTACGCCCGGGTAGGCCGAGACCTTGGAGACGTTGGCGTCCACCTGCGGGGTACGGATGGCAGCCGATGCGTCCGCACCGTCGATGGTCAGGCGCGTGTCCTCGCCGGTGCCGTTGGTAAAGCGAATCTCAATCTGCTCGGCGAGGGCGTCGATGGCCGCCTCGTCGTCCAGATCGATGCCGCGGTCGAGCGCGGCGAAGGTGACGGCGCGATACATGGCGCCTGTGTCGAGCTTGTTAAAGCCCAGCTGGCGGGCAATCTCCTTGGCGATGGTGGACTTGCCGGAACCGGCGGGGCCGTCGATGGCGACGATCATGCAATGCTTCCTTTCGGTGGTTGACGTGCTGGTATGGGATGCGGACGCTGCTTGCTGGCGGACTGGCTAGCCCGTGTAGCGTTCGCGGTAGGTGTTGCGCTTGGGCGCGGAGCCGTGGCTGCCGTGGTGGCGAGTGCGGCTGGCGGTGTTAGTCGCGGATGCGGTAGCGCGCTTGGAGCTGGCCTGCTTGGGCGGGATGCCGCCGGCCTTGAGGATCTTCACCTCGCGGTCGGTGAGCTCGCGCCACGAGCCCTTGGCCACGCCCTCGAGCTCAAGGCCGGCAAAGTTGCAGCGATGCAGACGGATTACCGGATGGTGGATCTTGCTCAACATGCGCTTGACCTGGTTCTTTCGGCCCTCACGGATGATGATCTCCACGGCAGTGGTGCCGGGCTTGACGCCTTGCGGGGCCACCGCCTCGGCCTCGCGCGCGTTAATGACGCGGCAGATTGCCGGCTGGCACAGGCCGTCGTCGAGCTCGATGCCGCGACGGAGTGGTTCCAAGTCGCGATCGGTCAGGTGGCCATCCACCAGCGCCTGATAGGTCTTGTAGACGTGCTTGCTGGGATGCAGCAGATCCTGCGACAGGTCGCCGTCGGTGGTAAAGAGCAAGAGGCCCGTGGTGTCGCGGTCCAGACGACCCACCGGGAAGAGCCCCGGAAAGCGGTCGCGGGGAACCAGGTCGGCCACGCAAGGGCGCTCCTGCGGGTCGCTCATGGTGGTGAGGTAGCCGGTTGGCTTGTAGAGCATCAGGTACACGGCGCCCTGGTTGAGCTTGACGGGCATGCCGTCGACCTCGATATGGTCGCGATCGACATCGACCTTTGTGCCCAGTTCGGTCGCGACCTGGCCGTTGACGGTCACGCGGCCGGCGGTCATCAGGTCCTCCGAGCCGCGGCGGCTCGCCACGCCCGCGCGCGCCAAAAAGCGCTGCAGGCGCATGGTGTGCGGGTAGACGGACTGGGCGCCGGTCGCGCGCACGCCCGTGTCGCCGGCGGTGTGCGTCTCCCCTGCTTCGTTAGTCCTCGTCATGCATGTCCTCCGAGGTATCGTCGACAACCAGGGTATCCTCGTCCTCGACTGCCTCAACATCTTCAACATCGATATCGATCAATTCGCGCTCTTCGTCCAGGTCTTCGGCCTGTTCCTCGAGCGTGGACTGAATGCTGCGGCCGCTCAGGCGCTCGCGGATAAACTGGCGCGACTGCTCGTCGGGGGCAAACTGCTCCAGATCGGGCAGGTCGCGAGTGGAGCGCAGACCGAACTTTTCCAAGAAGGCGTTGGTCGTGCCGTAGATGATGGCCTGACCGCGCTGGGGGTCGCGGCCGAGCTCGCGTACCAGGCCCTTGTCCACGAGCGACGCGATGACGCCGTCGGAGTTGACGCCGCGGATGCCCTTGACCACCTCACGCGTGACGGGCTGGTGATAGGCGATCACGGCCAGGGTCTCGAGCGCCGCCTGCGACAGTTTTTGCGTGTCCCAGCTCAGCACGTATGCCTCGACCACGTCGTGATAGGCGGGATGCGTAAACAGTCGCCAGCCACCGGCGACCTCGCGCAGCTGAAAGCCGCGATTGGCCTCCTCGTACTCAACTTTGAGCTCGGCCAAAAGCGACGCGCACTCGCCCGGGGCGATATCCAGCGCACCTGCCAGCGCGGGCGCGCTGACGGGGTCGCTCGACACCAGCAGCAGCGCCTCGAGGGCTCCTATGAGGCTGTTTGCCTCTAGCGTAGAAAAGCTTGACATGGTTGCCGCTCCTATTCGGTGAGCTCGGGGCCCTCGCCGGGCACATATGCCTCGGCGCCCTCGACGCGGTTGATTTGAATAGTTCCAAAGATCTCGTCCTGGCTCAGGGTGAGCGAGCCGCGCTTGGCGAGCTCGAGCATGGCCAGGAAAGTGACGACGAGTTGCTCAGTGGTGGCCTCGCCGTCCAACAGCTCGCGGAAGGTGCAGGTTTGGTGCGCCATGGTAAAGCGGTCGACCGAGGCCACCGTCAGGTCGAGCGGCACGCGATGCGGTGCCACGTGCTCGGCCTCCAGCAGGAAGGTCTGGCGCTTGCCGTCCAGGTCGGCGCAAATGACGGCGAGGCCGCGCAGGGTAATGCCGGCCAGGTAGTCGGGCATAAGGCCCAAAAACTCGGGGTCGGGGCCGGCCACGCGCGGATGCATGCGGCTTTCGGCCTGCATGCGCGCGCCAAGGGCCGCAGCCGCACCCTTAAACTGCTTGTAGGCAATCAGGCGCTGGATCAAGACCTCGCGCAGGGCATCGCCGTCGAGCGCGCTGAGTTCCTCGAGGTCTTCGTCGAACTCGTCATCGTCGTCATCGGCTTTGCGCGGTGTCTCCTGAGGTACCAGCGAGGCGGCCTTAATGTCCAAAAGGGTTGCAGCGACCAGCAAAAAGTCACTCGCCACATCTAGGTCCAGTGCCTCAATACGCTCGACCTCGGCAAGGTATTGCTCGGCCACCTCACTGATCGAGATGGCGCCGATATCTACTTTTTGGCGGGTTACCAGCTGCAGCAGCAGGTCGAACGGTCCGCTGTAGACCTGCGTCGACACGCGATACGACATCTTCGACCTCCTTTGACGGCGCCTTCGCGGCGCGGTTTGGGTGCACGTTGCGACCGTTTTGCGCGGTCGACCTGTAAGTTTACCCTAGATGCCGGCGATTGCGAAGTTGAGCAGCCACTCGGCCAGCGGATACACGGTAACGTCGAAATAGCGGCCGATCACGTCGAGTCCGGTCCACATGGGCAGTAGATACAGCACGATGATAAGGATAGGCATGGCGTATTGCTGCAGGCGGTAGTAGCTGGCGAGCGCCTTGCCTTTAAGGAACGGGACGATGATCGACGAGCCGTCAAGCGGCGGAATCGGGATGAGGTTAAAGAACGCGAGCGACAGGTTGACCACGATAAAGGTGGCGCCGAAGTTCATGATTTGGGACGCAACGGCAAAGGACATGCTGGTGTAGAGGTTGCCGTATGTCGTGTGCATGAGAGCGGCCGCAAGGCATGCCAGCGCGATGTTCGATGCGGGGCCGGCTGCGCTCACCAGGACCTCGTCGCGCTTGGGGTGCTTGAGGTTGTTGAGGTAGACCGGCACGGGCTTGGCAAAGGCGAACACCGGGCCACCGGCGGCAAGCATCAGCAGCGGCAAGATGACGGTGCCAAACGGGTCGATATGGTTGAGTGGGTTGAGCGAAACGCGGCCACGCGAACGGGCCGTCTTATCGCCGAGCGCCCAGGCCGCTGCGGCATGCGCGCTCTCGTGGATGACGATGCCCACGATAACGGCGACAGCGCTGGCGAGCAGGTTCATGAGGTAGCTGCTGGACATGGCGAACCCCTAGCGGACGCGACGCGAGGCGCGCGTGAGCAGGTAGTCGGCCGCAAACAGGATGACGGCCACGATGGCATAATCCAGGCGGAACACACCGCCGAAGGGCGATGTGATGACGCCATAGCCGGCGATGGCGCTCGGCAGCGCGCGCGAAAGCTCGACAACAAAGCCCACGATCTGCAGCTTGGCGGTGAGGCCGCTAAAGCACAGCAGCACGGTCATCGCACTCATAAAGATGCCGCAGATGCGACAGGCGATGGCGATGATGCTCATCGCCACGGCGGCGGCCTTACGAGAGTTCACGCGCGGTCTCCTCTTCGATCTGGGTGGAAAGCTCCAGCCATTCGTCCTCGAGCTTGGGCAGCTCTTGCTTAAGCCCGTTATATTCCCCCAGCGCGGCGTTGAACTTGTCCTGATCGGCATAAAGCTCTTCGCTTGCCATCAATTCCATAAGCTCGTCATAGCGGGCGCGCTTTTTGTCGAGCTCTGTCTCGATCTTCTTGAGCTGGTTGCGCACGCCCTTGAGCTTTTTGTTGAGCGCGGCGCGGGCCTGGGCCTCGGCGCGTTTTTGCTCCTTGGTCTTTTTGCCCTCGGATGGCTTGGGAGCCGCAGCGGGGCTGTTGGCCTGAGCGGCGTTGTCTTTGGTGGACTTGGCCGCGGCAGGTGCGCTCTCCGTGGACGCCTCGGCGGCGGCGCGGGCTGCGAGGTCCTCGCGCTTGTAGAGGTAGTAGTCGTAGTCGCCGTCGTAGACCGTGACCTTGCCGTCGCGGATGTCGATGATGCGGTTGGCCACGGCGCGCACCAGATGCTCGTCGTGGCTAATCAACACGATGGTACCGGGGAAGTTTTGCAGGGCGTTCTCGAGCATGTCCACCGAGTCGATGTCCAGGTGGTTGGTGGGCTCGTCCAGGCACAGGAGCGCCTCGGGAGCAACGAGCATCTTGGCGAGCGCCAGGCGCGCCTTTTCGCCGCCGGAGAGGACGCGGACCTGCTTCTCGATGGAATCGTTGTCGCTAAACAGGAAGGCGCCCAGCAGGCTGCGCTGCTGCGGCACGGTCCACTTGGGCGTGACGGTGTCGATTTCTTGCAGGACGGTATTGGACTCGGTCATGCCCTCGAGTGCGTGCTGGGCGTAGTAGGCCACGCCCACGTTGGTGCCCAGGTCCCGGGTGCCGGTGGTGGGCGGCTCCAGGCCGGCGAGGATCTTCATGAGGGTGGACTTGCCGGCGCCGTTGGGACCGACGAGCGCCACGTGCTCGCCGCGGTAGAGCTTGAGGTCGATTTCGCTGTAGATATGCTTGTCGCCGTAGGACTTGGATACACCCTCGAGGCCCACAACCATGTCGCCCGAGCGCGGCGGGTCGGGGAACTTAAAGTCGATGTGCTTGTGGCCCTCGGGCAGGATGACGAGCTCCTTTTTGATTTGCTCGATCTTGCGGATGCGCTCCTGCGCCTGGGCGGCCTTGGTGGGCTTGTAGCGGAACTTGTCGACGAAGACCTGCATATGGGCGATATCGCGCTCCTGGGCAGCACGCTTGGCGCGCATCTGTTCCAAATTGTCCTCGCGCTGCTTGAGGTAGCTGCTGTAGTTGCCGGTGTAGGTGGTCACGCGGCGGTTTTCGAGCGCGGCGACGTGGTCGACGCAGGCGTCCATGAAGGCGCGGTCATGGCTAACGATGAGTACGGCGCCGTCGTAGTTGGCGATAAAACCGCGCAGCCATTGGACACTTTCGAGGTCCAGGTGGTTGGTGGGCTCGTCCAGAAGCAGCAGGTCGGGGTGGCGCAGGAAGAGCTTAGCCAGCGCGATACGCATCTGCCAGCCGCCCGAGAACTCGGAGCACGGGCGCTCAAAGTCGGTGACTTTAAAGCCGAGGCCGGACAGGATCTTGCGTGCGTTGCTCTCGAGCTCGTAGCCGCCCAGGTGCTCAAAGCGGTCTTGGACCTGGCCGTACTCGTTAAGGAGTGCGTCGACGTCCTTGCCCTGTTCGGAGAGCTCGGTGATCTGGGCCTGCAGCTCGTTGGCGCGCTCGCCCATGCGGCGGATTTCCTTGGCCGCCGCCATGACCTCGGCAAGGATGGTGGTGTCCTTTTGCTCCAGGTTGGTTTCCTGTTCGAGATAGCCCACCTGGCAGTCTTTGGAGTACTGGACCTGGCCGGCGTCGGGGCTGTCGATGCCCATGATGATCTTGAGCATGGTGGTTTTGCCGGCGCCGTTGGGTCCTACAAGCGCAAAGCGCTCGCCGGGGTTGATCTGGAAGGACGCGCCGCTAAAGAGGACGCGCGCGCCGAAGCTTTTTTCGATCTTGTCGACCAGGAGGATCATGGTGCCGCCTTTGACCTTGTGTGCCTATATGAAAAAAGGCCCCAACTTGCGTTGGAGCCTCATTCAATGCTCGGGTGGAGACGAGGGGGATCGAACCCCTGACCTCTTGACTGCCAGTCAAGCGCTCTCCCAGCTGAGCTACGCCCCCGTGCGAAAAAGTACTATACGGGAACTCCCCCGGCGATGCAAGGACAATTTTGGAAAAACTTTCCTGGGGCCGCGGCGCGGATGCGGGACGGACTCGAGAGCGATGGGCCCGCGATGCCCGACTAAGCCCGCGGGGCGCGCCCCGCGGGAGGGCGGCGCTGCCGCCGCCCTCCCATCAGGCTCCACCCCGGCCGCCCCCGGGGCCTCCCGCCACGAAACCGGCCCATCTACTACGTTTGGCCGGCATCCCCCGACCATGGCGCCTCGGGCAAAAATAAAACCGCAGGTAGACGGCCTGCGGTTTTCGCGAAATACGGGGTATGGTCGAGGGGTCGGGCTTAAACGTAGTAGATGGGCCGGTTTCGTGGCGGCGGCATCGCAGGCAGCCGACCGAGGGCGCCCGGAAGTGAGCAAGGCATCCGTCTAACGACCGATTTCCAACCAGTTGCACAGTACGTTCGCTCGTAATTCCATTTCCGTCGTCTTTTGCGCCTTAGTTTTACACCTATAGCGCAAATCCAAGCGCGAGCAAAGACTTCGCACGATCGCATCAAGCTGCTCGGCATCGTTAAGCATTTCGTGCGTAACCAGTAAGACCTCGTACCCCATACTTTGCAGCGCCGTCATGCGTTTGGCATCGTGGTCGAGCACGGCGCCTGATCCGTGGATAACCTCTCCCTGAATCTCCACGATGCCTGCTTTCATTATGGTTGGATTTACGATCACGATATCCCCGTAGCAGACTTTTTGCCCTGCAATGCTCTGCGCCGACGCGGTAAGCGGCGTAAGGTCGTTAACATAAACGTTTCGAAAGCCGGCACCGCCGCGAGAGCGAGGAAGCGATAGCAATAAAATTCCTGCAACTTCAAGCGGAGAAGCTGCTATACCTGTCACCAGCTGCGCGGCGTTGTAAAACTTCGTACCCCACTTTCGTCTTTTCATCTTACTGGCATACTCATGAAGCTCGTGTAATTCGATGAGCGGCTTCCTCATCCAGAGCGAAGTGCCCTTTAGCCTTGTGACCTCCTTCGTTTTCTTTTGTCCGTTGGGCCCCTTCGTATTTACCTGTTCTTTGACTTTTATGCGTGCATAAACGCGTTTCCATTGTGGTTCGTCTTGGCTTTCATCGAGGTCAAAGATGGATTCGGTGGTTGCATTCTCGGTGGCGTCATTGGCTGTGTCTAGTTCCGCCTCTGCTGCTGCGGTGGGCTCAAAGACTGAGAACCATCCGCAAAATTCGTACATGGCAAGGACAAGATCGGTTGGAGATACAAAGCGCGCCATGGTAAATAGCGTCGCAAGTGGATTGGTAACCCTAAAGCTCATCGCGGTTTCCAGCGTGCTATCCACCCCCGAAGCATCATCACAGTGGATTGTTCTCCGTAATCCCGAATGGTAGTTAACGCCACCGGGCACTGTTGTGGTAATAATCGGGGTCTTGAGGATATCGGTTACGAAAGGGGCTTGGGCTAGGGCTCGCCAGCCGTCTTCTGGGCTTGGCAGTCGCGGGTAGAGGTTGCGCACTTGGGGCGGGCAGCGCCAGTAGCGGAATGCGGTGTTTGCGCAGACGATCTCGTCCATATGGGCCTCCCCTAGCTTTGGCTGCGTGCCGTTATGTTTGCAGGTAGACCGATTATCAATGGCGGCATCATGCCGGTAAGTACCGGAAGCTGACCAAATGCCGACAAATAGCTTGACGTATTTCGCCTAAAGATCGCCGTGTGGCACAAATCTGCTGGCAGGCGTTCTGGGGCCGTGGTCCCTATCTCCACATTTGTACGTGAATCCCATGGCAAATTCAATGAAAGAGCGCATGAGCTTTATGCAAAACGCGCGATGACGTCAGTTCAGGAGAGATCAGCTAGAAACGCGTTTAAAAATTTCGATTCGATTTTGGTGTCAGATTTGGTGTCAAGCTTGGTGTCAAAAAGAAAAAGGCCAGAGGCTTAACACCTCTGACCTGTGCTTTAGATGGTGGGCGATACAAGATTCGAACTTGTGACCCCATCCGTGTGAAGGATATGCTCTACCCCTGAGCCAATCGCCCGTCGCCTTTCGACAAAAGAGATACTAACATAGCCGTGCGTGGTTTACCAAGAACTTTTTGCCCTCGATTTTAAATTCGTGAGAGCAAACCGCACTGTTTCAACCCAGTCAACCAACAAAACCGCAGCTTAACCACCCTTTATCGTTTAATCCACGAGGTCTCGGGACGGCAGATAAGTCGCGCGTTGTTGTAGGCCAGGTCAGCGCCCGTGGGTTCTCGTAGCGACGCGGCACGCGAAAGACGACAAATGTCGCATCGATATGCGTAATCTCAGGCATATTTCGCCAACTGACTGATGGGAGACAATCGACGCACGTTGATTAGTCCCTATTGGAAGGCAATTTCGCAAGTCCGGGGAAAAATGAAGATCTACCAATCGGACCCCAGTTTTGTACTTTTGCGAACTGCGGTTTTGTTGGTAAATAGCGGGTTGTGGTCGACGGATTCTGTTTTCCCCGCACTTCCGAAAAGTTGGCGTATCGGCAGCGATATACGGAACCAAAACTCAAGCGCAAGATAAATTCTAAGGCCTCATAGGCTTGCTGTTCCTTCGCAACTCGCTTGCGAGCTCTTCGCGCGTGCGTTTCCCGGAGACCAGGTCCTGAATCCATTCATAGTAGGGGTTATCTTCAGGAGTTGGGTTATCGGAAAAGTCCACCAATACGTTTCTCAAGCTAATAATGACAAAGGCAATAACTAGGCTAGTCCTCTTGTTTCCATCCTCAAAGATGTGGTCCTTTGCCATGTGTTCCGCAATATAGCTTGCCTGGTCGAAGATGTCCGAAAACCTATCAATCGGGGACTGCCCAAAGATAGCGCAAAATGCGTTTGATAGAACAGATTCAATTCGACCATGAATTAGGGCGGCTCTATCGCCCGTCATACAGGTTGTGTAGCATTTTCCAGATGCAAGCAAGCATTCGTGCGCATACATTACAGAAGGGGCAAGAGCCCCTATCGCTTCCTCATCATCAAATACAAGGGGATCGATAGGGGCCGATTGCCCCATTATGAGAGACATTAGGAGTTCTCCAGCAGCCTCAGCGCATTGGGCATGGCTGCAATTGTTGATTGCACGGCCTGATCGATTGTTACGACGTCGTTAATGTCTAAACCATCATTAGACGCAAGAATTGCCTCCGGAGTGATGGGGTTATCCCTGTTCGGCGAATATACGCTCGCCCATGCCCCATCTGGCTTATGCGACAAGGTGACCAAATCAAACGCAGTGAGCATCCCAAGCTTATCCATCACGGAATCAATGAGTTTTTTAGAAGTCCCGTCAAGTATCGCTAAGTCACTCGATTTGGTGATGCAGTTTCGGCCATACGAGGAGAACGTATGATAGACCACAGGTTCAACTGGACCGTACTGCCAAGCCTCAACGATGTCATCGAAAAGCGGACGATTGTATTTGCGCAACGATTCGACTTGCGAATAATAGACGAGCTTATTCAGCTTGAGATTCGTAATCTCGAACTTGTCACTCCAGTTATCAATGATGTAATTCGCAACGTTCAGCGCTTCCATTTTCACTCTCCCCTCAGTTGGCAAAACTTATCCTATAGACCTTAAACGGGCTGATTATGTACCCAATTTAAAGATATGTCGAGTTGGGCCTCGATGATTTCTCTTCTAATCTACACGACAAATTTTTTCATAACGCGCGGACATGAATTCGTCGTGCGTACTTTCTCAAAAGACCGAGAGCAAAAATGGTTTAGCAGATGCTAACCGTTTGCGCTGGCTTTAAGAGTCAGCCGAAGCTCAGATTCAAATCGTTGTCAGCAAAATACTTATTAGACGTTATAGCAGTGATTCGCGACGCCTAGGAGCGTTATGCCAAGAAGGAAAAGCGTCATTGATGCTGTAATCCAGCAGTTGTCGCCGGTCTTGGGGAGTGCCGCACTGGTCGCGGTGGCAGTCTTGGGCTTGGAGACTTTGGCGCCCGTGGTATTGGTTATTGTCGTTGTTTTCTTGGTTGTCGCGGCCGCGGGTTTCAGCGCGGGATTTGCCGTGGGTCCCGTGGTGGGATCTCCAGCAGCGGGGCTAGCATCGACGGGAGACTTGTCCTCGCTATCGCCAGGCACATCGACCCCACCGGTCTTCCCCGCCGGAGGCGTGGCCGCATCGGGCTCAATCACCACATGCGGTGCCACCGCACCAGACGCATCCACCACGCCACTGGCACTAAAGGTTCCACCAGCAGGCGTCACAAACCGTGCGGACACAAGCGACCCGCCCATGCACGCAACGCCGCTATCGGCACCGGTCGCATCCAGCCACGAAGCATCGACGGAAAGCCGACAGCCAGCTGCGCCATCGCCAAGGCCTAAATCTTGCAGAAGCACGCCGTAAGCACGCACGCCCGCTCCGGACCCGGCGCCCGCGGCAACGACGCGCCCGCCGCTGCGCACGGCCATGTCGCCTGCGATCACGCCGGCAACCGCCTCGTCCGTAATATCGGTCCCGTCTGCCCGGGAATCGACGGTGCATCCGTCCACCACGAGCGCCTGCGAAACGTGGATTCCGCACTGCGAGCCCGTCGCCGTCAGGGTCCCGGTGCCGCGAAGCGTCAGGCTGCCCCACACCTCCATGCCGCACAGCGTGATGTCCGCATCGGGCGCATGCGACTCCGTCACGGAGTTTTGCCCGGCAAGCGTCAGCACCAGGTCGCCCTCGGCGCCGATGGCCTCGCCCGCGTAGCCGTTAAGCTCTAGGTGGTCGGCATCGGTCCAGGCCCAGCCGGGGCCCGACACGCCCGGCACGTAGTACGTCGTGCCCGCGATGATGAGGCTCTCCGCGCCCGCGGCATAAGAAGGCCCGCCCAGCAAAACGCATAGGCAGGCCATGGCAACAATCGCAATGTAATGACGGCTGGTGTGGGACTTGGCAGCAAACATACCCGCTCCGATCTTCGCAGGAGCCAATAGAATGTGCACCAGAAAATGCCCTGGTAGCAGCAGTTATTAGTTTAACGAGATCGGGAGAGTGACGAACGATTTACCTGTAAACGAACCCAAAAATTAGGTGTAAATCGTTTTGTCAGTCGGTGAAAGGAGGGGCCTCCATTAGCTAATTGGTCGTCCGTAAAATCCAAGCCCATATCGAAGAGGTCAACGAACCTCTAGGCAGAGACGAGTTAAGGCTACTCGTCACCCGCATTCACACGCATTGCTCTTTCAGTTTCGATCATTTTACGAACGACAAACTTCATTTTTTCATTCTTAGAAATAATAATTTCCAGGCAATCTTTGAGCTCATCGTCACTTTGAACAACAATGAGATTATTTTCCTTCGAAACTTGAATTTCCCCGGTATATAAATCCCAGGTTTGACAAAATATATCTTCATCTAAGACTAAATCGATTGGATAGACGGCGCCTAGCCTCATTGTCAGTACTCTAAATTTATACTCCGAAGTAAAAAGATCGAAAGCATAATCGGACGGCGAATAAGAGTCGTTCGCATCGGTGAGATTCAGGGCGGTATTCTCTACTTTTTCCGTTTTTGGAACAGTGAGACGCTCCATTAATTCGCGTGAGGACCACATGCTGCTAGTTGTTCTGGTGGTAAAGGCAAGTTTTACAAAACGAGCTTCGATCAGGCCACTGGACGCAGCTTTTACATCTTCGCACTGCCCCTGCATGATTGCTTTAACGTTCTCAGCAGATTTTTCTAAGGGCCGATCAATAATGTCCGCCCAGAGATTTTCGCTACCTACCATGACACTTCCCCATTTCCATAGTTACCAAAAGTGGCAAATGGTCACTGTACTTTGAACACGGCCGTGAATTAACAATAAGTTTAGTATCACCGATTTGACGAAGATAGCGGCAGTCGGTAATGCAGTCCGCCAACTGCCAATCTACAACGATTTGATCGAGCGAATGCCAATAATAGGTACAGTCGCCGGAACCCAAATAAAATGAACCCAGATTAGAATTGGACTCTGATAGAAATTCAAGAGCGGGGTTATACATTACTGGATACGACAACCCATCGCTCTCTCTTTCTTTCAATCTCTTTGCAACCTCTTTGAAAAAGGTCGAATTTAAGGAATCGAGTTTTACCATTTCGGGGTCAAATGGATTGCAATTGAAATCGCCTATCAGCATATTGAGGCTGCCGGGGTACGACGTCTTTGTAGTATTTAGCTCGCTAACGAGTTTTCTAATTATGCTTTCGCGATGATCACCTTGCGGATCGTTGCGCTTGTCTGGCAGGTGAACAATTGAGGTATTCACGGGAACACCGTCAAGAATTAATGTGCACGTCAGATTTTTAATAACCGCAGACGCTTGCTGCGAACAAATTGAAGACTTGACGAGCAGCTTCGTTTTCGTCTTGTCGTCAATGGATTCCACTGTTTGATAACGACCAGCAAGCAATTCGGTCAATCGCTGAAAGTCAGTTTGATCTGCCTCCGCAAAAGCCGCTACATCAACGTCATACAGTTGAACGGCAAAGTGGACAAGATCCGCAAGGCTCTTGCGAGCTAAATTCCAAAAGAATAATCGCAAAACCTCACCTGGCTGTCCTCATGAAATCAAAACCTATCAACTTTAATATACTCTGCGCTTATGTGTTCTTCATTGACTAATTCATTGTGGTTTAACTGGCTTAGTTTGAGACCCAATGCTGTCACAAAATAAATCAGCAAGTGAGTCACAAAATATCTCAAACTGCACAACGTTCATTAATGGATATAACCTATCAGACATATACCAATTGAATGGCCTTTCGTTGGGATTCGTGTCTCTTGCCATATCAACTAATAGCCCAAGGGAATGGTTTTCCGCTACTAGTTCCAATAAATCAAACGTGTCGGTTGTCCGTGTTCGGCACAGAGCGCAAAAGGTATCCAGGAATGCCAGACCCTCAACGGCTATATAGTTAGAAACGATCTGATAGAAGGATGCAAAAGACAGAAGAGGCGTATCACCTTGTTGATATCGCTCTTGGCAAAATGAATCTAACCAGTCGAGCATGGTTCTTCCATCTTGATTAATTGAAGTGCGACGAAACATCGATATGTTGTTCCTGTCACCAACAATTCCAGATTCAAGATTAATCGCAAGTCCAAATGTTTGATCTTGTGAGGAATAGTTGACGGGACTTATGTAGCCGTCGTTATGTTCGCTTGCATTGCGTATTGCCGAAAGCAGAACTACAAATGGCTCAGCTTCGAGGATCTCTTTTAGTTTAACCCAATCAGATGAATGGGCCTCATTAGCCAAAGTACTGCTCAGTCTGCTAATACTCGTGGTTCATTCTTTTACCACCGCTGAAAAACGAAGGGCTTTGGATATAAAGCCGTGGGCGTAGTAAACACAGTCGCGCATATAATCAGTGCAGCTGGCGTTATATCTCACTTTAATGGCCTCATCGCGTGTTAAATCACATCTCATTAAGAGATCCGTGCGTGCGGTCGCATAATCTGACCAGCATGCGGCAATGCGTTCAAAGGACCCCTGCATACGTCCCAATGAAATCAGACATTCAATTGTTGACGGGTCAAGAGAATCTCTGATTTTGGTGACGGGAAATCTGCAGTCGGTGTTCGACATATAAGAAACTAGGCTGCAATTCGAAAATGAAAACTGAGGCACTTCATTCCAGCGCCAGGAAGGAGCAACGTACACTGGGCTTGTAATTATCTCGCTCGAATGATTCATGAAAGCGCTCCATAATATCCATGTTTTAGCAAGCTCTATATGCTAAGTAAAACTTGTCGTTCAGCTTCAGGAAAAGCGTGAAGGTTCAATCATTTATGCCAAACTAATTCTGTCATTCTCAGATGATGAGGCCATCGTATTGCCCGTTTAACATACGCTTTGCCTTCACGCGCTTCATGACACCCTGGATCGAGCTCGCGCGGAAGTTGTCGGAGTTCGACTTCATCGCCAGACGGTACACGCCCACGACCGGCCTCTCTTTGCCGGCTTACACGCGGTCTCATACCGTCTGTAGAACCTCGTCTGCCACGAAGTCCTTGCGGGTGCGGATGGCCTCCACGATGGCCTCGATCAGGTACTGCGGCACGTCCCTGTAATTCACTATCAGCTGCTTGGCGTCCTTGGGTAGGCAGTAGCCGCCGTAGCCGAAGCTGAAAGTGATAAGGAAGCATCTGAATCAGCAACAGTACTGTTTAACGTGATCATTAATTATATCCAAGTTGAAACGAAATCTGCTGCAGCAGAATAGATCGGATCGTTGAGATCAGGATAATTTTCAAATACAACATTTACCCAGTCTGGTCCGTGTGAGCTAACGTCGGGGATGAAATTCTCAAGTTCGCCTACTGGAACGGGGTAAATATTTCTGCTGTTCAGGTACTGCTCAATAATTTCATAGCTATGTCGTGAATCCCCCCTAAAAGCAGCCTTCCCATAGTTTTTAACCGTGCTCCAAGCAGAATCTGTTGCCAAGATTGCTGTTATTTTGCCGCGAAGTTTAGAAGTGACAACTTCCGATTTACATCCAGCGAACAGTGCATCGATTTCCGCCCTAGCGGAAACACATGTCACATCCCTGCAGTCTGCCCTTAAAGACTCGTTAAGGTTGATCCACTCTTCCTTAATGTCATCCCAGTTCCCACCAGCTTCAGGTAAAAGAGCTTTTAATAAACCAGAATCATTTAGTATGTCCGCATCGGGAATCATTATCGGTTCAATCGAAAGACCTCTTAGGAGCTTAAGGTAGTCCTTGAACCGAGACTTACCCCCTACGGGCAACAGGAGCGTAGAAGCAGTTACTCCATGGCTGCCAGATACCCTATCAAGCATGGCTTCGTAAAATTTACAGTCGCTATCGCTTTCGCATAGCACGGTTCTCGTATGAAATAATGAGTCAATAGCATCGCTATATTTGAGAAACGTTGTTGTATTCAGGATGTTTAGATCATCGGGCTTTATTTTGGCAAACCTATTTGTTTCTTCGCGCCTTTCTACTCTAATAATCTTCAAACGTTCTGAGCAATTTAGAAGCAATCCGTTTAACAATTCTTTGCTATGAGTAGTAATGAATAGCTGTTTATCGGTAGAGTTTCCAAGAGTTCTTCCCATTTGAAAAGCCTGAGGAGGATGGAGAAAAGACTCCGGCTCGTCAATAAAAAGAGCTGAAAACTGTGCATAATATAGATATAAAAGAATGCCTAAATAGCTCTTAATACCATCACCTTGTAGGTGGGCCTTCGGATATCGATCCAGATATCTATTCAATTGTTCATAAATTTCAAATGAGCTTTCAGCCTCAAAAGAGTGAATATCGTCACCTAGGCACAATGGTATGGTCGCACCGTTTGCATAATGGGGCAAAACATCAGTATCAAAGGCTTCTCTAAAAGCATTGGATACCTTACTTCTATAGCCTTCGTCGCGAGTAAGAACATGAATCAGATTGTCAGCTGGAGCAGTTCGATCAATCTGGCCTGCAGGATTACAAACTGATAAACGATCGCCAGTATCGAGAAACGCAAAATAGGCTTCTCGGAAACCATCAGGTAATGAGTCCTTTGGTTCTAGACAGTTTGGATATTTACGGTAATCAAAATCGTAGATTTCAAAATTAAAGCCATTGTATCTCGATTGTCTAGCATTTAGAACAGCGAACCGTTTCATGAACGCAGAGACATCATCAGCATTTGGCTTTTCTATCAACTCGCTATTTACTACAACGCCTTGCGAATCATCTGAGATCATGTCGTAGATGTCACGGATTGCCTGACTTTTGCCAACATTATTTGGACCAACAAAAACAAGAATGGAATCAGGGTTTAAAGAAATTGTTTCCCCAGTGTTAAGTGTAATCTGGCTGATGTACGGCATCTGCATTGTTAAGTCCAAACTCTACTCAGTACCTGTTCATCAATAAAATACCTGTTTGACTAACAGTCCAATCATAAATAATGAGATTGAAGTTGGCGATGGGTGGATGAAATAAATTATTAAATAGCGAGCTGCGTGCGGTCGAGGCATTCCGTCGCGTAGTCAAATTATACGAAGTCAGCAACCACTTGCTTATCATGGCCTACCAGCCAGTCATGATAATCCGAATAGCTGGTTGGTAGGTCATGATAAAGATCGAATCCGTTTCCAATAATTAAAAGGGTTCGAGTGGCGTCACAATCTGCGTCATTGTGAATCTCGCGTTCTCTTCTAGCCATCTACTCGGATGCCTTTCTTTAGAAAAATTCCTTATCAGAATTTTTGACTTCTGAACTCGAACTCCTCTTAATTAAGAAGCTAATATCCGAGTCTTCGATGAGAACACTTGAATTGACGTATGCCTTGGCGTGGCAAGGCTTTCGGCCGTGCTTCAGCTTGTCCTTAATAAATGCCGATATTGTCTTTCGCTCTACAGGGATCACAGTCTTACTCATTGCCAACTCCCTCCTCCATTGCTAAATCAATAAACGACTTAGAGCCCTGATGATACGGATTTACCGAAGATGCCCATACAGGGAAAAGCCAGCCGTCTTTCCAATTAGAGCCAATGAGCGCACGGTAAAAATAAATACCCATCTCATATTCTGATACTCGCCCTTGTGCATATGGCTGAATATCGCCATCCGCATCTGTATTAGAAAACACATAGTCAAAATAGGGATCTGTCGAATCAAAATCTAATGAAACCTTATATTTTTTAACGATACTGTCTAAATCGTTAGGACGCAGCGTGCGCTCATAGTTATCCGATATAGATCTCGCCATGGGAACTTTATGCATGATGTTACCGTGCAACTTAATCTTTCCATACAGAGCAAATGCGGATCCGGCAGAAGTAAAAAACACTAAACATATTAGAAGCTCCCAGAGTAATCGAATAAAACCTATCCATTTAGCATTCATACACAAGACCAAGCCCAATACGAGTGCCGAAATGGTTGTAGCGGCAAGAGCGCCGACTCCCATCCATAACCATTCTTCGGCGAAATAGTCTTCCATTGTTTGCCAAATGGAAATAACATTGCCGACTGAAAGAATTGTGATCAATCTAAATAAGTCCGAGGTGTTAAAACCGCTGCCAGTGTCAGTTGCGCCCGTGCCACTGGAAAGCTGCAGACTGCTCGCGAAATGGATATACATCATAATCATAAGACATAGAAAAGCAGCCATTGTTAAGGCCGCGATGGGCTTATGACTGCGTTTTTCGTAAGACAGTTCAAGGGCAGCTCCAGAAAAACCACGCCCCGCATGAATGTAGAGCCGTGAAAACTGCTGATCATAACGATTACTAACAATCAATTTATCGGCAAAGAATATATCGCGACCAAGACCGATTGAGTTTAAATTTAAGCCAGATAAATAACAGTCCTTTAAACCATGAAAGGTCAGGTGATAGCTCTCGCAGCAGTCTGCCATTCCAAGTCCAAAGTAATAATGCATGCGCTTTTTGGTTAGTAGTCGCTTGATGTGCAGGAAACCCTTGCCGAATATAGTTTCAACTCTTTCCCTAAGTAGAACTTGAGGAACGGTTCGTTCAACAGTAACTACTGGAGCCGCAATGAATCCACCCTTGTCAGATGGACTTAGCTCATAACAAACGGGTTTTGCGAATCTGTATGATTCCAACAATGACTTTAAAGTTAAGACTGCCTGCCTGTTGTTCTCCGTCTTATCTTGGAATTCATCCAAATCTTTAACTGAATTTACCCCAAGAGCCTTACAAATGCATGAAAGAGAGTCATCTTTAAACTGCATGTCAGTCTGATATCTACTAGTTTGCAGCATATAAGCGCAAAAACTCTTGGAATCAATTAGGCGAGGGTAATGGCATTCTGAAAAGTAGTTATTTAGTTCATCTGTCAGCTTATTTAATAACTCGGCATCGTTAAGCCTTCTGCAACGATAGCCGTCCTTTGAATTCACAACAAGATTGCGCATCAACTCGCATTTTCCTTGGAACAGGATGGGGAGTGTAATGGATTCTGAAATTTGCAGATCTTTAGGTAATAAGAATTCAATTTCGGAGTTAACTTTATAAGCACCTGTCGTTGGCGTTATGCCCTCGCGAACTCGCTTTATTAGCGTCGACGGCGTTATCAAGGTGCGAATGAGAACGGCATTACGGGAAACATCTTTGTTCAGATCGCAGCTAGAGCGCGCCTTGCTCTTACAGACTCTGCTAAATACATACGGGTTACTGGCGCTTTTTATTTCAACATATGAATAAGCTCCGATTACGCCGAATATAGTCCGATAACTGTATCCAGAATAATTGTCGCTTTAATAGAATTGAAATTAGTAAATGAATTGAGACAGCCGAATATGTTGGCTGTTGACCAGAGTAACCCAACTAGTGAGGTTGCGATAAATATGTGGCGCAATCTCCTAATTGCTATCTTGCTTGCCGAAAGCCTGAATGCGGCAAACGTAAGTAATAGCAGAAAGACGCAAAGACCGACCGCGCTAAAACAAGCAAGGCGGGCATTATGGAAATGAAAGTAAGTGCTTGCACAGGCAAGCACGGCACCGATTGATAACCTCGGAGCCGACCGAGCACCGGTTATAAATTCCGTGGCGGATAGAGAGATTGCAAAGAATAATAAGTACAGTAAAGCAAAGCACGCGTGTATAGAACTAAACATATTAGCTGGATTTCTACTTGATCATTCACTGGACTCAGTATGACAGTCGCACTGTCAAATGTCATGAAAATTTGTCCCATAAGTCAATAAACTATGGTTTCTTTCAAATAAGCATGAGAGGGTTTAGTTGAAATGACCATGACTCCTGTATTTATTTGTAAGGGAATGCTCAATCATCAGAAACTGTTGCCTCACTACTTAGTAACGAATTCATTAATGTTAAACAAAAGTGGGGTGGTATCGGCGTTAGCCGATACCACCCCACTTTCAGCGAAGCAGAACTTTTCGAAGCCGAGCCCACCCAATACAGGTAGACCACTCCTCTCCCCTAGTCTCGCTTAAACAGATCCCTCGTGTACACCTTGTCCGCCACGTCCGTGAGCTCGTCGCTCCAGCGGTTGGCGACGATCACGTCGCACCCGGCCTTGAAGGCCTCCAGGTCGTGGGTCACCTCGGACCCGAAGAACTCCGGCGTGCCCAGTGTGGGCTCGTAGACCACCACGGGCACGCCCTTGGCCTTCACGCGCTTCATGACGCCCTGGATGGAACTCGCGCGGAAGTTGTCGGAGTTCGACTTCATCGTCAGGCGGTACACGCCCACGACCGGCTTCGGCTTGCCCTCGTACACGCGGTCCCACACCATCTGCAGCACCTCGTCGGCCACGAAGTCCTTGCGGGTGCGGTTGGCCTCGACGATGGCCTCGATCAGGTTCTGGGGCACGTCCTTGTAGTTGGCGAGCAGCTGCTTGGTGTCCTTGGGCAGGCAGTAGCCGCCGTAGCCGAAGCTGGGATTGTTGTAATGGCTGGC
>CAJLVJ010000019.1 GCA_905210085.1 uncultured Collinsella sp.
CCCTCCCGTCTCTCGCGCCCCTCCCGGAACTGTCCACATCAGTGTAGCCAATCCAAGGACGCCTCAGGGCTCGTGGCGGCCAGGCGCGCGGCGAGGGTCAGCCAGGTGAGGGCGGCGTCCATACTGGGAACCAGCGAGAAGTACATCTCGATGCTGGAGAGGGGCCAAAGGGAGCTCAAGCCCATAAGGAGGGCCTACGAGGCATGGGTCGAGGCCGGACTTCCGCTCGATTGGGACAGGCAGGCCTTCGAGGCCGAGCGCAAAATGGATTCTAAAAAACACCTTGCCAAATAGGAGCGTCAGGACGCAAAGGGCTCCGCCGCGCGAAGCGCGCAGCGGAGCCCCTTGCATGTCCGAGGACGTTTTGGAAAGTAACCCAAAGCGGCCCGGCGATCCTGCGGGAGTTGAGTCCCTTTAGAACTTGTCGTGGAAGGTACGCGCAATGACCTCGTCCTGCTGCTCCTTGGTGAGCGTGTGGAAGTTCACGGCATAGCCGGAAACGCGGATGGTCAGCTGCGGGTACTTCTCGGGGTGAGCCTGAGCGTCGAGCAGCGTCTCACGGTTGAAGACGTTGATGTTCAGGTGGTGGCCACCCTTCTCGGCGTAAGCGTCGAGCATGTGGACCAGGTTATCGGCCTGAGTCTCGGAAACTTCAGAAACCTTCATAATGTGTCTCCTTCGATTAATAGGCGCCGGCCGAAACCGGCGCACTAATCAGTAATCGTTATTGTTAGTATAGCACTAACAATAGTTACTCGCCCAGCTGATCAAGGTCGATATCGCCAAAGAACACCTGGTCCTCCTTGCCGAGCGCACTCGGGATGATGGAGAAGGTGTTGGAGATGCCGTCCTGAGCATCGCGGAACGGGAGCTTGGAAACCGAAGACAGCGAAGCGATGGCGCCGTGGCTATCGCGCTTGTGCATGGGGTTAGCACCCGGGGCGAACGGCTGGCCAGCCTTGCGGCCGTCGGGCGTGGAGCCGGTCTTCTTACCGTACACGACGTTGGAGGTAATGGTCAGAACCGAGGTCGTGGGCACGGAGTTGCGGTAGGTGTCGTTCATGCGGATGTACTCCATGAACTGGTGCACAACGTCGTGAGCAATCTGGTCGACGCGGTCGTCGTCGTTACCGTACTTGGGGAACTCGCCCTCGGTCTCGAAGTCGACGATGATGCCGTTCTCGTCACGGACGGGGTGAACCTTGGCGTACTTGATGGCGGACAGGGAGTCAGCCACGACGGAAAGGCCAGCGATGCCCGTAGCGAACCAGCGGTGCACGTGCTTGTCGTGCAGAGCCATCTGGATGCGCTCGTAGCAATACTTGTCGTGCATGTAGTGAATGATGTTCAGCGAGTTGACGTACACGCCAGCGAGCCACTTCATCATGTCGTTGTACTTGGCCACAACGTCGTCGTAATCGAGCGTATCGCCCTCGACGGCGCGATACTTGGGGCCGACCTGCTTCTTGGAGACCTCGTCAACACCGCCGTTGAGTGCGTAGAGCAGGCACTTGGCAAGGTTGGCGCGGGCGCCGAAGAACTGCATCTCCTTGCCGATGCGCATGGAGGACACGCAGCAGGCAATGCCGTAGTCGTCGCCGTGATAGACGCGCATGAGGTCGTCGTTCTCGTACTGGATCGAGGAGCTGGCGACGGAAGTCTTGGCGCAGAACTTCTTGAAGTTCTCGGGCAGACGGGTCGACCACAGAACGGTCATGTTGGGCTCGGGGCTGGTACCCATGTTCTCGAGCGTGTGCAGGTAGCGGTAGCTCATCTTGGTAACGAGCGTACGGCCGTCAACACCCATGCCGCCGATGGACTCGGTGACCCACTGCGGGTCGCCGGTGAACAGGGCCTGGTACTCGGGAGTACGGGCGAACTTGACCATGCGGAGCTTCATGATGAAGTGATCCACGAACTCCTGGATCTGCTCCTCGGTGAAGGTACCGTTGGCAAGGTCGCGCTCAGCATAGATGTCGATGAACGTAGAGGTACGGCCGATGGACATAGCGGCGCCGTTCTGCTCCTTGACGGCAGCAAGGTAGGCGAAGTACATCCACTGGATGGCCTCCTGCGTGTTGGTAGCAGGGTTGGAAATGTCGAAACCATAGGTCTCGGCCATCATCTTGAGCTCGCCGAGGGCGCGGATCTGCTCCTGCAGCTCCTCACGATCGCGGATGTTGTCGGCGGTCATGACCGTCGGGGTGGAAGCCTTCTGGGCCTCCTTGTCCTTAATCAGGTAGTCGACACCGTACAGGGCGACACGACGGTAGTCGCCGATGATGCGGCCGCGGCCATAGCCATCGGGCAGACCGGTGATGATGTGAGCCGAGCGGCAAGCACGCATCTCGGGGGTGTAAACATCGAAGACGCCGGCGTTGTGGGTCTTGCGCTCGAAGGTGTAGCGCTCGACAACGTTCTCGTCGACCTTGTAGCCGTGCTGGCTGGCGGCCTGGCAAGCGATGCGGATACCGCCGTTGACGTGCAGAGCGCGCTTGAGCGGCTTGTCGGTCTGGAGGCCGACGATGGTCTCCTTCTCGCGGTGGGCGTTATCGATGTAGCCAGCGGGGTGGCTCACGATACCCGTGACGGTCTTGGTGTCCATATCGAGGACACCACCCTGCTCGCGCTCCTTAAGCAGCAGGTCGAGAACCTCGCCCCACAGCTCCTTGGTACGCTCGGTCGGACCTACGAGGAACGACTCGTCGCCCTCGTAAGGGGTGTAGTTCTTCTGGATGAAGTCTCGGACGTCAACCTCTCCCGTCCAAATGCCTTCCTTGAAGCCTTCCCATGCCTCCTGCATTGTGTAACCACGCTCCTAGTTACGTGTAATGCGGCGCTCTCTCACACCGCTGCTTATTGAATTCTTGAATTTTCGGCTTGCACTACCGGCTTCTTCCGTTCTTCACCACATGTTGGTGCAGGGAAAAACGTTTGTCCACCTTGGAACTGCAACCCAAAACCCAAGATTTCACCCGTTTGAGAAGGATAACATAGCGACCCTCTCCATCTGGGCTGTTATATGTTTCTTTTTTTATATCATAAGGGCGTTTTTTACAAACCCGCAGGAAATGCGAGCGTGAACAACTACCGTTCACCGATTTGTTTAGTTTTTTCCTTGCCTTTGTACGACGTTCACTCTAGCTGTTATGCCAGCTTTAGCAGGGTAAAGTGCCTCTGAGTGGGCTTTAGGACGTGCTCAGAGATCTACCCCTAACTTTGCTGATACCGACGGTGTACGGAGGTCGCCTAAAAGTTGTTTTCTAGGCATGTCCCAAAATCTACCGTATAGGGTGCGCGTGCGGGGGTATCATCTTTCACCGAAAATAGTTTCTAGTGTTAGGGGTTTTCGGTGGAAGATACCGATTTCCGTGAACTTGGGCGTCAGCTCCTTACCGAGTTCGGCAGCATGCATCAGCGCATTTCGCGCTTTGCGGACAAAGCCCTCGGCGGCGAGATGGCCGTCATGCGCGCCCTCATGCTCGCTGGCGGTTCGCTCACGCCGAGCGAACTCGCCGATCGCGCCTGGGTCTCGAGCGCCCGCATCGCCAATATCCTACGCGCTCTCGAAGCCAAGGGCTGGGTCGAGCGCGAGCACTCAAAGACCGACCGTCGTCGCGTACACGTCACGGTGACCGACAAGGGATTCCAGGATCTCGAAATCAAACGACGGGAATTCGAGGAGCGCACCGCGGCCTTCCTCGAGCAGCTCGGCGAAACAGATACCCAAGAGATGGTGCGCCTTCTAAGACGTGCCAACGAAATTATCGACCGCAATCAAGAAAGGAGAGATGCCGAGTGAGGATTCTCAAGCTCTTTAAAAAGCACGTCCTGGCACTGTTCACAGCTATCGTACTTATCGTAATCAGCTGCAACGCCGATCTGGCGCTGCCTACCTATATGAGCGACATCGTCGACGTGGGCGTGCAGCAAGGCGGCATCGCCTCGCCCGTGCCCGACACCATTCGCGCCGAATCGCTCGACGACCTCGAACTCTTCATGAGCGCCAAGGACGCCAAGGCTGTGGAGGCCGTGTTTAGCAAGGCTGACAAAAACGGCATGCGAACGTACAAGGGCACCGAGGAAGAGCGTGCCGATGGAGGCAAAATTACCGACATTATGAGCCTGCCCGAGACCGTCGTCCTTTCGCTCAACCAGGGCATCGACGCCGACTCCATGGGAGACATGACCGGCACGTCCAGCGAGAAAGACAGCGACGCCGCTCAGGCCATGCCCACCCCCGAGCAAATGGCAGCGATGACGCCCGAGCAGCTCGCCGAGATGCAGCAGAAGGCCGCAGCGGCGCAGAACATGCAAAAGCAGATTGATGCCGACGGCGGTAAGATCACCATGAAGAGCCTGCGCCTGGGCGTTGAAGGCGGCCTAATCGACCAGGGCAAGCTCGTCGAGGGCGCCAACCAAATGGCAGACAAAATGGGCTCCATGTCGGGCTCCATCGTGACCCAGCGCGCCGTGACCTACGTACAAGAAGAGTACAAGGCGCAGGGCATCGACCCCGCCGACGTGCAGAACGCTTACCTGAGCCGCATGGCGACCACGATGTTTGGCCTGTGCCTGGTGTCGCTCGTCGCCACCATCCTGACCGGTGCCGTGGCGTCGCGCACCGCCTGCTCCATCGCCCGCGACCTGCGCCGCGAGACCTTCAACAAGGTTATGCACTTCTCGCCGGCCGAGGTGGGCAAGTTTAGCCAGGCCTCGCTCATCACCCGCTGCACCAACGACATTCAGCAGATCCAGATGGCCGCAACCCTGTTTATCCGCATGTGTCTGATGGCCCCCGTCATGGGCATCGTCGCCGTCATGCGCGTCCTGGCCAACCACACCGGCCTGGAGTGGACCATCGCTGTGGCCATCATCGCGGTTTCGGCCGTTGTCGGCGTGCTCATGGGCCTCACCATGCCCAAGTTCAAAAAGATGCAGAGCTTTGTGGACCGCGTGAACCTTACCGCCCGCGAGCTGCTCGACGGCCTTATGCCCATCCGCTCGTTCAACCGCGAGGAGCATGAGCTCGAGCGTTTTGACAAGGCTTCGCTCGACCTGATGACCACGCAGCTCTACACCAACCGCGCCATGAGCTTTATGATGCCGCTCATGATGCTCGTCATGAACTGCATCACCGTGCTTATCGTCTGGTTTGGCGCGCAGGGCGTGTCCGACGGCGTGATGCAGGTCGGCAACATGATGGCGTTCATCTCCTACACCATGCAGATCGTCATGGCGTTTATGATCCTCACCATGGTTTCGGTCATCCTGCCCCGCGCCGAGGTCGCAGCCGAGCGCGTGGAAGAGGTCATCACCTGTCCCACGAGCATCAACGACCCTGTCTCACCCAAATTGCCTGCTGCCAGCGCGCCGCGCGGTGAGCTCACCTTCCGTGACGTGAGCTTCCAGTATCCCGATGCCCGTGCCGACGTCATCAGCGGCGTGAACTTCACCACGCATGCCGGTCAGATGCTCGGCATCATTGGCTCCACGGGCTCGGGCAAGTCCACGCTCGTGCAGCTGATTCCGCGCCTGTACGACGTCACGGGCGGCAGCATTTCGCTCGACGGTATCGACGTGCGCGACATGACCCTTTCCGAGCTGCGCCGCCGCATTGGTTACATCCCGCAGCAGGGGCGTCTGTTCTCGGGCACCGTTGAGAGCAACCTCAAGTTTGCCGGCGACATGGTAAGCGATGATGACATGCACCAGGCCGCGCGCATCGCACAGGCCGAGGACTTTATCGCCGAGCGCGAGGGCGGTTACGACTCCCCCATCAGCCAGGGTGGCTCCAATGTTTCGGGCGGTCAGCGCCAGCGTCTGGCCATCGCCCGCGCCCTGGCCAAGAAGCCCGAGGTCGTGGTGTTCGATGATTCGTTTAGCGCGCTTGACTACAAGACCGACGCGCGCCTGCGCGAGGAGCTCGCCAAAAACGTCACCGACGCCGCGCTCGTGGTCGTGGCCCAGCGCATCGCGACCATCATGCACGCCGACCAAATCATCGTGCTCGACGACGGCCACGTGGTGGGCACCGGTACGCACGAGGAGCTGCTGCGCAGCTGCCCGGCGTACCTGGAAATCGCACAGTCGCAGCTTTCCGCCAAGGAGCTGGGACTTACCCAAGAAGAGATTGCAGCCGTCATGGAAGGAGGCGAGCGCTAATGGCAGACGAGACCAAGACCCAAATTCCCAAGCCCACCCGTCAGCGTGGACCCATGGGCCGCATGGGCGGCATGCGTCGCGGCGAAAAGGCCAAGGACTTTAAGGGCACCATGAGGCAGCTGCTCGGCTATATCGGCCAGCACAAGGTTGCCGTGTTTGTCGCCGTCGCCTTTGCCGTATGCTCGGTCATCTTTAACATTGTGGGACCCAAGGTACTCGGCCAGGTTACGACCAAGCTGTTCGAGGGCCTGGTTGCCAAGGTCAACGGCACCGGCGATGTCGACTTTAACTGGATCGCCAAGACGCTCGGCTTTTTGCTCTGCCTGTACCTGGCGAGCTCTGCCTGCAGTCTGATCCAGGGCTGGCTCATGACCGGCGTCACGCAAAAGATTTGCTATCGCATGCGCAAGGAGATCGCCGCCAAGATCGCTGTCGTTCCGATGAGCTACTTCAACGGTCACAGCAAGGGCGATGTGCTCAGCCGCATCACCAACGACGTCGATACGCTGGGTCAGTCGCTCAACCAGAGCGTGACGCAGCTTATCACGTCGGTCACGCAGATTATCGGCGTGCTCATCATGATGCTGTCGATCAGCCTGCCGCTCACCGGCGTCACCGTGCTCACGCTGCCGGCCGCCGCGATTATCTTGATGGTGATGATTCACTTCTCGCAGCCGTACTTCCGCGAGCAGCAACAGGTTCTGGGCGCCGTCAACGGCATTATCGAGGAGGATTTTGCCGGCCAGAACGTCATTCAGGTGTTCGACCGCGCCGAGGCCTCGATCGAGGAGTTCGACCGCCAAAACGACCGCCTGTTTATTAGTGGCTGGCGCTCACAGTTCCTGTCGGGCCTGATGATGCCGCTTATGAGCCTGGTGGGTAACATGGGCTACGTGGGCGTCGTCGTGGTGGGCGCGCAACTTGCGCTGACCGGCAATGCCACGCCCGGCGACATCCAGAGCTTTATCCAGTACGTGCGCAACTTTACGCAGCCGGTGCAGCAGCTGGGCAACGTGAGCAACACGATGCAGTCGATGGCCGCTGCCACCGAGCGCGTCTTTGAGTTCCTGGCCGCGCCCGAGGAGGAACAGAAGGCCGACGCGCAGATTCCCGAAAAGCGCCCCGGCCACGTGGAGTTCGACCATGTCAAGTTTGGCTACACGCCCGACAAGACCATCATCCATGACTTTAGCTGCGAGGCGCAGCCCGGCCAGACCATCGCCATCGTCGGTCCCACCGGCGCCGGCAAGACCACGCTCATTAAGCTGCTGCAGCGCTTTTACGACGTGGACGGCGGTTCGCTGCGCGTCGAGGGCGTCGACGTGCGCGACTGGGACCGCGCGGCGCTGCGCGGCGAGTTTGCCATGGTGCTGCAGGATACCTGGCTGTTTAACGGCACTATCCGCGAGAACATCCGCTACGGACGTCCCGATGCGAGCGATGCCGAGGTCGAAGCGGCCGCACGCGCTGCACGCTGCGACCACTTTATTCACACGCTCGCCGGTGGCTACGACTTTATGATCAACGAGGAGGGCACTAACCTGTCGCAGGGTCAGCGCCAGCTCGTGACCATCGCCCGCGCCATTTTGGCCGACCGCCCGGCGCTGATTTTGGACGAGGCAACCTCCAACGTCGATACCCGCACCGAGGAGCTTATTCAGCGCGCCATGGATGCGCTGATGCAGGGCCGTACCAGCTTTGTCATCGCGCACCGCCTGTCCACGATCCGCAACGCCGACGTGATCTTGGTAATTCGCGACGGCGACATCGTCGAGAAGGGCACGCACGACGAGCTGCTCGCCCAGGGCGGCTTCTACGCCGACCTGTATAACTCGCAGTTCGACGAGGCGGCGTAACAACCGGCGGCAAACAACCGCAATGCCCAGAAAACGGGGGCGCAGGACAACCTGCGCCCCCGTTTTTTTGCTCTGCGGCCCTCGAACCACCTCCCCTGGAACCTGCTTGGCAGCCCCTTCGAGGCCCCGTGGGCAAAAAATGGCAAATATGAGTACTGTTACCTTTTTGGTAACAGCCAAAACCGCCTCAAACGACCTCCTTGCGGCCTCTATACGCCTTCAAATTAATCAAAACGCCCGTTAGCGGGCTTCTGTGTGCCAACGTTAATGAACATATTTTTCACTTTGTCTATTATCTTGCTAGACTGATATGTTACTAGGTTAGCAACCGTACTCATATTTGGCATTTTTTGCCCACAGGGTGTTTCCTGGGGAACCGACAACAGCCTTAGGGTCGCGCGCGGTGCCACTTCCTCCCGACATCCGCCGACGTTTACCCAGATAAAACCTGCCAAAATAAACCTGTCCCTTTTTGGCAGGTTTCGGGGTAACAAGGGCTTGCACTTTAGCGTGCGACAGCGGATAATGCCGAACACTCAACAGTACGCTTATTGCTCTTTCTATAGATTGAGGAGGCCCCTATGGCCATGGAATTCAAACGCAAGTTGCCGATCCCCATGGAGATCCGCGAGGAAATGCCGCTTTCTGCCGAGCTTACCGCCAAAAAGCAGGCATTTGACGCCGAGGTCGCCAAAGTCTTTACCGGTGAGGACGCACGCAAGGTGCTCATCATCGGCCCGTGCTCTGCCGACCGCGAGGATTCGGTTCTCGAGTATATGAATCGTCTGGCCAAGACCGCCGAGGAGGTCAAGGACAAGCTCATTATCATTCCGCGCGTCTACACCAATAAGCCGCGTACCAAGGGCACCGGTTACAAGGGTCTTCTGCACAACCCCAACCCCGAGGCTCCCGACGACCTACTCGAGGGCGTCAAGGCAATCCGCCATATGCACCTGCGCGTTATTGAGGAAACGGGCTTCTTCACCGCCGACGAGATGCTCTATCCGTCCAACTACCAGTACCTCGTTGACCTGCTGAGCTATGTTGCCGTGGGCGCACGCTCGGTCGAGAACCAGGAGCATCGCCTGGTGTCGAGCGGCATTTCGGTACCCGTCGGCATGAAGAATCCCACCGCCGGCTCTACCACCGTTATGCTCAACTCCATTTACGCCGCGCAGGCGCACCAGAGCTTCATCTTCCGCAACTGGGAGGTCGAGTGCGACGGCAACCCGCTCGCGCACGCCGTTATGCGTGGCTACATCGGTCTCGATGGGCGCACCTACCCCAACTACCACTACGAGCACCTGGAGCGCCTGGCCGAGCGCTATACCGAGCATGCCGGTTACGCCAACCCGGCGGCGGTCATCGACTGCAACCACGACAACTCGGGCAAGCGCCCGCTGGAGCAGTACCGCATCTGCAAGGAGGTACTCGACAGCTGCCGCCGCAACGAGTCCATCTCCAAGCTGGTCAAGGGCTTTATGATCGAGTCCTACCTGGAAGACGGCAACCAGCCGGTCGACGGCGGCGTCTTTGGTAAATCGATCACCGACCCGTGCCTGGGCTGGGAAAAGACCGACTACCTCATCCGCGAGATCGCGGAACGGGTGTAGGTTACGGCGTTTTACCAAACGCCGTAACGGCTCGACGCTGCAAACCCGCCAGAGCGGCAATCTGCCTTTCAGCTTCGACGGCATGACCAAAAGGTCAATGCCGCCTCGCTTCAAGGCACCTTGCTCGCTCTGGCGGGTTTTCGCTGACGTTTTTCTACCTGCGTCGTTGCCAGAGCTGGCACTTGGAGACGCTCCTTTTGGGTAATCGTTGGGGACGTTCTTGTTTGACTAGTCGTTTAAGAACGTCCCCAACGACTATCCCTCGCGTATCGTATGCGCGCCGGGCTTCGGGGGCCAGGCGCACTCTGTTAAACATGCCCTCGGGTCGCACGTTTCCCCTCGAATCGATCATACAAGCCCCCAATCTGTTCGGTTTCCCCAGGTTGTGAGCCCGCACACCCAAGCCGCACCGCCCGCCGTTCAGCTGAAACCACCTGCCAAAAAGGGACAGGTTTATTTTGGCAGGTTTTATCTGGGCAAACGTCCAAACCGACGTAAGGGAGTTGCCTTCCCTCGTGGCGGTCTTCTAGCAGAAAAACCAAGTGAGTAGGCTTTTTGCAGGAGACCAAGCACGCCCCAAAACGACATAGCTCTGACCTGCGGTTTTATTGAGCATTTGTCGCGATGTGCTCGGCAGGTTCAAAAAAGTCTACTCACTTGTATCTGAGACGCACCAGGTTGGCAAAAACCGCCGCGAAAGGGCCCCTGGTCCCTTCGCGGCGGTCATACGCCTCTGATTTTGCGACGATTTTGCCCGCTTGCTACTCGCTGTAGCGGGTGGCTATGGCGGCTCGCACCATGCCAGTGCTCATGAGGTAGGTCACCAGGAAGTAGCCACCGTATGCTGCCAGGAAGATTGCACAGGTGAGGCCCACGGTGCCGCCGATGCTCATATTTCCGAAAATGCTCACCAGCTCGATGATCACCTTAAGTGCCACAAAGGAGTGCGCCAGGCCCACTGCCAGCGGGAACAGGAAGAATACCGCCTGCTGTGCCATCACCGAATGGCGAATCTGGCGGTCGTCGCAGCCAATCTGTGCCAGCACACGATAGCTGCGGCCGCCGTCGGCCACGTTGGAGAGTTGCTGAATCGACAGAATCGCCGCGCATGCAACGACCAATACAAAGCCGATGTAGATGGCTAGGTAGCTAATAAGACCGTTCATTTGCGCTGCTTGCGCGTACATCTCGGAGCGTGTGATGAAGGTTCCCCACGACCCCGGCTCCTTGCCGTCAACGAGCAGATTGTCGAGCACAGTGTATTTAATGCTCTCGTCTGCCTCGGTCGTATCCATCCCCTGTTTGTAGTTAACGAGCAGGCTACTGGAATACGGCTGCAGATTAAGTTGGGACAACAGCTCGTCGGCAACGACGACGGTGCCCGGATTACTACCCATCGCTGAGTTGGCGATGGCCGCAGTGTCCTCGTCCGACTTATCGGTTGCGGGCTTGAGCGTATGCCCGCCCAAGGTAAGGGCATGGCCGCCAGCCATATACTTGGTGTACAGGTCGACCAGCTCGCCGCCCATATCACACGTGAGCAGATACTGGTCGTGACCGATGTGCACCGGCTCCTCGCCCATCATCTGACGCAGTTTGTTGTACTGACTCGCCGGCGTCACAGACAGGCCTGTCATGTCGGCATTGCTACCCCCGAACGCCTTGGGAAGCTTTTCGCCCATGGTCTTGCACATCTCACTTGGGGTCACCGAAGGATTCGAGCCGCCAACCGGGTAACTCAGATACGAATCGATCTGTACATGCTCACCGGCAACATCGGCGATATTGACCTTCTTGCCGGTCTCGTCGTTGTTGTCCGCCGACTTGCCCTTAATACCGTCTGCAACGTTATCGTGATCGATACGATCGCCGTGCCATGCGGAGTACAAATCGACCGTACTATCGGCCAGCACCATTCGATCGGCCTCAGACGGATTGACATACTCTTTGTAGTAGTCGAGCGTATCGGGCGCGTAATAGATATACCTCTGCGACATGTCGGCCGGATTATAGCGCTCCAGGTTTTCGTTCATCACGTTGGCAATCGACATACCGCACGTCACCGAGGTGATGGCCAAAAACAGGAGCATCGCGATGACGCCCATCGAAAAGCACACCGTGTTGACCTTGGCCGCAAGCTGGCGCACGGTAAACATGTTGAGGCCGCGCCAATACACGCTGCGCAGGCTCTGCAGCAGCTTGATGAGCATGCCCGAGAGTCCCCAGAACAGGGCAAAGGTGCCCACGGTAACCATAGCGGTCGTAATACCGAACTGGGTCATGGCCTCTTGCAGCTTGCTGTCCGTCGCGGTTAGCGGGAACCCATCACGTAGCAGACGGTAATAGGCCACGCCCACAAGCACCACGCCCACGGCAAAAATGGCAATCGCAATCCAGGGGTTGCGTGTCTTGATGCTCTCGTTGCGGCGCTCGGCACCCATAAGCTCGATGAGTTTGGTACGACGCACGGCGCGAAGGTTCAGCAGTAGCGTGAGCACAAACATTACGAGCATGCAGGCAAGGGTCAGATTGAACGCATGCACCGAGAAAAAGAAGTGGAAATTGGCGATCTGTGTCTTAAAGAGCGAGGCCGTAAAGAACGTCATGAGCTGGGAGAGTCCCACACCCAGCACAATGCCGGCGACAAAGGCGCCGACCGAGACGATCACCGTCTCGAGCGCCATGATCGTGGCGACGCGCCCGCGCCCCATGCCGAGCACCTGGTACAGGCCAAACTCCTTCTTGCGGCGTTTCATGATGAAGTTATTGGCGTACACCATCAAAAAGGCCATGACACCGGCCAAAAAGTACGTCAGGTCGCCGAGTATGCTGCCCATAACCTGCGCCAAGCCCTTTTCATCGATGCCGGCGATGTCGACCTGCATCGAGATGGTGTTAAAAGCATAGAAGACCGTGACGCCCAGGGTGAGCGTCAAAAGGTAGACGAGGTAGTCGCGGCCGGCGCGGCGGACGTTGCCCCAAGCGAGTTTACAGAGCATCGGAGCCCTCACCGCCCATCATGGCAACGACCTCCATAATGCGGTCGAAGAACTCTCGGCGGTCGGTGTCGCCGCGGCGCAGCTCGGTGAAGATCTTGCCGTCGCGAATAAACAGCACACGGCTCGTGTAGCTGGCGGCAAAGCTGTCGTGCGTGACCATGAGCACGGTGGCGCGTAGGCGGCGGTTAAGGGCCTCCAGGCTCTCGAGCAGCAGACGAGCGCTTTTAGAATCGAGGGCGCCGGTGGGCTCGTCGGCCATGATCATGGTGGGGTCGGTGACGAGCGCGCGAGCTGCGGCAACGCGCTGCTGCTGACCGCCGGACATCTGGTAGGGATACTTGTCGAGCACCTGACTGATGGAGAGGCGCGCTGCCACATCCTGCACGCGGGTTGAGATCTCTGCCGAGTTTGTGCGGGCGATGGTGAGCGGCAGGGCGATGTTCTCGCGTGCCGTGAGCGTATCGAGTAGGTTGGAGTCCTGGAAGATAAAGCCGAGCTCCTCGCGGCGGAACTGCGAGAGCTTGGCCTGCTTCATGCGTGTTACGTCCTGCCCGTTGATGCGGATCGTGCCGCTCGTGGCGCTATCGATGGTCGACACGCAGTTGAGCAACGTCGACTTGCCCGAGCCCGAAGCGCCCATGATGCCGACGAATTCGCCGCGGTTGACCGTAAAGCTGACGTCGTTGAGCGCGCGGGTCACGTTGCCCAGCGCTCCATATACCTTTTCGAGATGCGCGACCTCCAGTACCGGGGTCGCCATGTGCGTGGTTTGCATACCGAGTCCTTTCTTGCGATTAGTCTACGGCATCTATAGTCGCAAGAAGACGAGTCGGCTACCATCGATATGGCTTACGCTTGCCTTACCGTTGTGTAAGGTACGGGTAGCTACCCTGCCGCGTGTTGATGTTGAGAGAGGACTCCTGTTGAAGACTGTTCATGTTGCCGCTGGGATCATTCGCAAGGAAGGATCTGACGAGCTGCTTGCCGTGCAGCGCGGCTACGGCGATATGCAGGGACTTTGGGAGTTCCCCGGTGGCAAGCTCATGCGCGGCGAGACACCCGAAGACGCCGTGCGCCGCGAGCTCATGGAAGAGCTGCAGGTAAAAGTCACCAACCTGCGCGATTTCTATACCGTTGAGTACGACTACCCCGATTTCCATCTCTCGATGGAGTGTTACTACTGCTCGCTCGCCGATGAATCCGATGAGCCTCAGAAGCACGACCGCCAGCTCGATATCCGCTGGATTCCACGCACCTCGCTTGCCACCGTTGAGTGGATGCCCGCCGACAAAGGGCTTATCGATGCTCTGATTGAGCTGAAGGAAGACCGGCTCGAGGCCAACAGCGCTGCCAAAGATACCGAGGCCGCCACGACCGAACACCCCGTCATCAAATCCAAGCGCGCACCTAAGCGCCGCAGCAAAAAGCGTCCCAAACCAGATCTGCTCGACGGCATCGATACCTCGGACCTTTCCGCCGACGAGCGCGAACTGGTGCGCCGCCGCGCTGCTATAAAAAAGTCCATGAAGGGCAACAAGCGCGCCAACACCAAGCCCGAGCTGCTCGTACGACAGCGCCTGCGGGCCGCGGGCCTTACGGGCTATCGTTTGGAATGGAAGGTACCCGGCAAGCCCGACATCGCCTTCCCCGGGCGCAAGATCGCCATCTTCGTCAACGGCTGCTTTTGGCATCGCTGCCCTAAGTGCAATCCAAGCCAGCCCAAGCGCAACGTTGAGTTTTGGGAGGCAAAGTTTCGCCGCAACGTCGAGCGCGACCGAGCAGCCATCAACGCACTTACCCAAATGGGCTGGACGCCCATCACCGTCTGGGAATGTGAGCTCAAGAAAGACCGCATCGATGCCACCATGGAAAAGGTCATCGAGCGGGTGCGGGCCGCAGAGCCGCAGCGCTAAGAACGAGCCGTCCACACGCCCCACACAGGCGAGCCACATCCGCGCCACAAACCTTAGAAAGCCCTTAAGCTCAAAACCTTTCAAGAGTGTTACCCGACAGCTTTGACCTGCGGTTTCATTGTTACATCAAATCTGATTAAGCCTTTCTTTAGCGCTTCTTTGCAACAGCCGCGGCATAATACTGCCAACGCACGGGACCTAGCAGCACACCCCGTGCGCAACCTTTTGGTGGACATCGAGGAGGCCGCATAAGCATGCATTCTTCCAATGACGCAGCACAGCAGCCATCCCTAAAACATGCAGACCTTTTCTCCTTCCCCCCGACACAGAGAAACGGCCTCCTCGACTCCCCCACCACAAAAGCCAAACGCTCTGCAGACCAACACCTCAACCTGCAGACATCCTTCGAAAAACTCCAAGCATCCCTAAACAAGTCATTCCCCAACCAAGCCCGGGCATACTAACCCCCCACCAACAAAGAAGCCCTGACGCCCCACCCCTTCAGCCCCAACGCCACAAGGGCGATCGAGCAGGACGGCTTGGGCGGGTCCCCGTACTTAGTTTCCAAAATCATTCCGCAGCGCGAAGGCCCCCGTTGCCAACGCTTCGTAGAAGCGAGGCAACGGGGGCCTTCATGCGCGAGGACGTTTTGGAAACTAAGTACGGGGACCCGCCCAAGCCGTCCGGTGGGATCAGAGTACCCTTGCTGTTACTCTGCTTTGCCCACGGAGTTGAGGTTGGTCATGCGGATCTTAACCAGCTCGGTGATCTCGCGCATACCCTCCTTGGCCGGCTTCTTGGGATCGAAGCAGGCGGGGTTCTCGGCCATGTAGGCCATGAAGCCCTTGGTGTAGGCCTGACGCAGCTCAGTGGCGTAGTTAACCTTGCAGATGCCGTTCTTCACAGCCTCGGCAACCTGCTCATCGGGCACACCAGAGGTGCCGTGCAGGACCAGCGGCACGTCGACGGCGTCGCGGATGGCCTTGACCACGGACTGCTCGATGTGCGGATCGCTCGTGTACACACCGTGGCTGGTGCCAACGCCAATGGCCAGCGAGGTGCAGCCGGTACGCTCGACGAACTCCTTGGCCTCAGCAGGATCGGTGTAGGGGCTCTCGCCCTCAACCGCGGGACCGTCGTCCTCCTTGCCGCCAACCTTACCAAGCTCAGCCTCGACGGGCACGCCCATGGCGCGGCCAGCGTCGGCGACGGACTTGGTCAGAGCGATGTTGTCCTCGAAGGACTCGTGCGAGCCGTCGATCATGACAGAGGTGTAGCCCGTGCGGAAAGCCTGCATGCAGCGGTCATAGCCATCGCCGTGATCGAGGTGCAGAGCGACGGGCACGGAAGCGCGCTCGGCGGCAGCCTTGACCATGCCGTAGAAGTAGTCCAGACCAGCGGTCTTGATGGTGCCCGGGGTGGTCTGCATGATGACGGGGGACTTGGTCTCCTCGGCAGCGGCCAGAACGGCCATAACAAACTCGAGGTTCTCGACGTTGAACGCGCCAACGGCGTAGTGCCCGGCCTGAGCGTCCTTGAGCATCTTTTCGGTGGTAACAAGTGCCATGAGCGTTTGCTCCTCTCCCTCGCCCGCATCTGGACATCGGGCGTAGTTGTTCACAAGGCATTTTACCTTGCGTTTTACTGCAACCATTGTATGAAAATCAGCGGCTTAGCATGTGCGAGATATTGAGCCCATGCAGGTCAATACAGTCGTTTTTGAAAAGTAAACGGAAGGAATTGGAGCCGAGTGGGCGCGTTCGATATTGAATTTTGGGCGTTCAGCGTCTTTCTTTTATAGAAAAAGTAAGTAATCGAAAGGCGTTTTCTTACTTAAAAAGAAAATGAACGAAAATAGACTCAACACAATTCCTGCAAATTTCAGACGATGATGGAGTAGATATGGCCCACGCAACAACCCGAGCTTTCGCCGACGAGAGTCGTGCCGCCATTATGGAAATGCTCGAACATAACGCCTCGGTGCAAGTGGCAGAAATCGCCCAGACCTTTGGCGTGTCCTCCGTTACCGCCCGTGCCGACCTAGACGCGCTCGCCGAGTCCGGCAAGCTGCGCCGCACGCATGGTGGCGCCGTGTCGCTTCAGAAGCGACTGACCGTATCCACCCAGGATCGCCGCATCAACGTCAATGTCGCCGCCAAACAGGCCATCGCGCAAAGCGCCATCAAGCTCGTCTGTGGCGGCGACACGTTGCTCGTAGACTCGGGCACCACGGCGCTCGAGTTCGTCCGGCTCCTCGATCAGCGCGACGGCATCACCGTCATCACGGCCGACATTACCATTGCCGATTACATCGACGAGAGCATGCCCTCGGTCGATGTCGTCATGCTGGGCGGGGCACTGCGCAAAGGTCATCGCTATCTGTACGGCCCACTCACTATGCAGGCGCTCCAAATGGTCCACGCCGATCTTGCCGTCATGTGCCCCGGCGCCTTTGTCCCCAGCTGCGGCTTTACGACCGACTTTCCCCAGATGGCCGAAACCAAAACGGCTATGGTCGGTGCCGCCCGTCAAAGCGTCGCCCTCATGGACGCCAGCAAGGTCAACGGACGCGGCATGTACCGTTTTGCCGAGCTTGCCGACGTTGACACCATCGTGATGGACCGTGATCCCGACGAGGCCGTCGCCACCTCAATCGCCGAGATCGTCGACGACGCCCGCCCAAATCTCCTCATCGCCGGCGTTTAAACAAAAACCACCACAAAGGTGCCTGTCCCCTTTGCGGTGGTTTGCTCGTTAAAAGCGAAATATCGTTACTTGGACAGCTCGTCGGCGAGGGCTTCGATCTGGGCGCGCGAGGCGTCGTTGAGCGAACCCAGCACGGTCACCTTGTTCTGCGTCAGGGTGATGTCCTTCATGCCCTCGAGCTCCTTGGTCATAACCTTGGCAGCGGCGGGCGCCCAGGAACCGGCCTCGACAAGCGCCACCGTGCGGTTCTGGTAGGCATGCTCGGCGAGCGTATGAATGAAGGTGCTCATGAACGGGAAGATCTCGCCCTGATAGGTGATGGAAGCGAGCACCAGACGGTCATAGCGGAACGCATCCTCAACGGCCTCGGCCATGTCGTCGCGAGCCAGGTCAAAGACGGAGACCTTCTGGCCGCGAGCCTCAAGCGCTGCGGCGAGCTCCTCGACGGCAGCCTTCAGGTGGCCATAGACGCTCGCATAGGCAATGGTGATGCCCTCGTCCTCGGGCTGATAGCTCGACCAGGTGTTATAGGTGTCGAGGTAATAACCCAGGTTCTCGGTCAGCACGGGGCCGTGGAGCGGGCAGATAATCTGAATGTCCAGATCGGCGGCCTTCTTGAGAACGGCCTGCACGAACTTGCCGAACTTACCGACGATGCCAAAGTAGTAGCGGCGAGCCTCGCAAGCCCAGCCCTCGGGATCCTCGATGTCGTTGGCGCCAAACTTGCCAAAGCCGTCGGCACTAAAGAGCACCTTGTCGGTGGACTCGTAGGAGAAGATCACCTCGGGCCAGTGAACGTTGGGGGCGCCGATAAAGGTCAGGCTGTGACCGCCCAGGTCGAGCACATCGCCCTCTTTGACGACCATCTTGCGCTCGGGGAAGTCGGTGCCAAAGTAGTTGACCATCATGCGGAAAGCACCCATGCTGGCCACGATCTGCGCCTGGGGATAGCGCTCCATAAAGGCGGCGATACCGGCGGAGTGATCGGGCTCCATGTGATGGACGATCAGGTAGTCGGGCGTACGGCCGTCGAGCGCGGCCTCGAGGTTGCCGAGCCATTCGTCGACAAAGCCAGCGTCGACCGAATCGGCGACAGCGATTTTATCGCCCAAGATAACATAGCTGTTGTATGCCATGCCGTTCTCGGACACGTCGTACTGGCCCTCGAACAGGTCAATGTCGTGATCGTCGACACCGATGTAGCGGATATCTTTGGTGATCTCCATCAGGCAAAGCCTCCTAGATAGACAAAAGAACCCGTCTATCATAACACTCGCCTTCATAGCCACGGCTATCCGTCAGCATCCTTACCGATTGTAATTGAGGCGGAATATACTGCCGTTGACCTGCACAAACTATGCGCGCAGTATCGCCGTGCTATGTCGAATAATGAGCTGGCCGGGAATACGGATGGCAACGGTTTTGCACGCCGTACCCGCCTCGGGAACCGCATGCTCAAACACCTCGCGTCCGCGCTGATGTAGATCGAACCGCACGGTCGTGAGCTCGTTGTGTGCCACAAAATCATCGAGCGAATCGTCGACGCCCACCACGCTTACGTCCTCGGGCACGCGCAGGCCGCTATCACGCAGCGCGGCAATCGCGCCATTTGCCATCTGGTCGTTTGCCGCGTAAATCGCCGTCATGGTGCGATCGTGCTCGGCCAGGTACCTGCCAGCCTCGTAACCGCTGTTGGCAGACCAGTCGCCCTCGAGCGGCTCTGCCGGCTCGATGTGTTTACGCTCGAGCGCATCCTGCCAACCGGCACGACGAAATTGCTCGTCGACCGAGAACGACGGGCCGCCAATATAGCGAATCTGCTCGTGCCCCAGCTCAAACAGGTGATCCATAAGCAACAGCGAGCAGCCGTAATGGTCGGAATCGACCGTGGTCACCCGGGGGTGCGCATACATGGTAACGATGACCGTGCCAATGCCCGGCAGTGGATCAAACGTCTCGAAATCGGGTGCCATGCGACTCATACCGATGATGATGCCGTCCACCGGCAATGCGGCCATACGACGCGTGGCCTCGGCAAGCGAGAATTCCTCGGTCTTGGACATCTCGACCAGCGTGATGGCGCAATTATGCTCGCGAGCAGCGCTGGCGATGCCGTCGATCATTGAGAGGTTGCCAAACTTGGTGACATCGTTGACGCACAGGCCGACCGAATGGTAACGGCCGTCGCGCAGCGAGCGACCGGCATAACTCGGACGAAAGCCGAGCTCTTGCATAGCGGCCTGCACGCGCTGGCGCGTCTGTTCGTTAACGTTGGGCAAGCCGTTGGCGACGCGCGAAACCGTCTGCTGCGAAACGCCAGCAGCGCGGGCGACGTCGGCCATGGAGACCGGACGCGTACCTGTATCGTTGGACGGGCGCCTTGCCACAGGATCACCTTCACCCTTGCGAGATCTGAATAGCGTGAATGCCAGCCTGGGCAGAAATACATCCCGCGCCGAGGCCCGCTATCGTCGGACGCATGTTAACGTACTCTACTTTTTCTATCTGCATCTCTTCTGCTTTATAAGTCCATACGGCAGTACCGTTCACGGCTGTATTTCTACCGATTACCAGATTCTCAAAAAGTGACAAGCGATGTGTTATGAGTACGTTAACATAGCCCGTAACGTACGGTATCGTGAACACTTGGTTCATGCCGCTTTAAGTTGTTAACGTACTCATAACGACGCAAAACCCACCCGGGCGCGCCAAGGAAAGGACTCCCATGACCACCCCCGACGAAAAGACATTCGCCACGCTCACCAAGCTGTTCGAGGAGGAGTTTGGCCCCATCGGCGACCGCCAGGTGCTCTACGTGCACGCGCCCGGCCGCTCCGAGATCAGCGGCAACCACACCGACCACGAGGGTGGCCACGTTATCGCCGGCTCGCTCGATGTCGCCGTCGACGGCATCGCCGTGGCAACCGATTCCAACAAGGTTCGCGTCGCCGACGAGGGCTATCCCACGTTTGAAATCGCGCTCGACACGCTAGACGTTCAGGAGTCCGAGAAGGGCACGTCCGCAAGCCTCGTCCGCGGCATGGCCCACGAAATCGCTGCTCTGGGCGTTGAGCCCCAGGGCTTCGACTTCGCCTTCACCTGCTCTGTCCCCTCGGGCGGCGGCCTTTCCAGCTCCGCTGCTGTCGAGGCGGCATACGGTCGCGCCATGGAGACGCTCTGGGGAGCACCCGCCATCGAGCCCGTCGCGGTCGCCCAGATGAGCCAGCGCACCGAGAACAACTATTATGGCAAGCCCTGCGGTCTGATGGACCAGGCCGCCGTGTGCCTGGGCGGCCTTGCCTACATGGACTTTGAGGACCAGGCTCAGCCTAAAACCCAGAAGCTCGAGCTCAACTTTGAGGATCACGGCTACGCGCTCGTGCTCGTTAAGGTCGGTGCCGACCACGTGGCCGCCACCGACGACTACGCCGCCGTTCCGCGCGAGATGCAGGACGTCGCTGCCGAGTTTGGCAAGGCACGCCTGTGCGAGGTAAACGTGGCGGACTTTGACGCCAAGCTCCCCGAGCTGCGCGCCAAGCTGGGCGACCGTGCCTGCCTGCGCGCCGTTCACTACTGGTACGAGAACGGCCTGGTCGATAAGCGCTGGGCGGCCCTGAACGCCGGCGACATTGACCAGTTCCTGGTCCTGACGCGCGAGTCCGGCGCCAGCTCCGCCATGTACCTGCAGAATGTTGTTGCCAAACTGGGTGCCGAGCAGCCTTCCATGTACGCACTTGCTCTTGCCGAGCATGTGCTCGACGGCCGTGGCGCCGTCCGCATCCACGGCGGCGGCTTTGGTGGCACCATCCAGGCCTTTGTGCCACTCGACCTGGTCGACACCTTTATTACCAAGATGAACGGCTGGCTGGGCGAGGGCTCTGCCCGTCACTACGCTATCTCTGACAAGGGGGCTTACGCGGCATGGCTGTAATGACCGACGCGCGCGAGGCTGCGCAGAACCTGATCGAGTACGCTATCCACCGATCGATGATCGGACAGGACGACCGCATCTGGGCATACAACACCATTTTGGAGTGCATCGGCGCCACGGGCCCCGCGCTCAACATGGCCTGGGCGCTCAAGACCGAGAAGATTTCGCTCTTGCACCCCGATACCCTGCCCGATTTTGACCTGGAGGGCACGCTCGCCGCGCTTTCCGAGGCCGCCGTTGCCAACGGTGCTGCCGAAGACACGGTGTCGGGCCGCGACCGCATCGCCATGCGCATCATGGGCGCGCTCATGCCGAGGCCTTCGGTTGTAAACGAGGAGTTCAACGGCCGCATGGGCGTCAACGAGCCCCGCGCCGCGACCGACTGGTTCTACGGTCTGTGCTGCGACGCCGGCTACGTGCGCCGTGCCGCCATCGCGCGCAACATCAAATGGCGCACCCCCACCAACTGGGGCGACCTGGAGATCACCATCAACCTGTCGAAGCCCGAGAAGGACCCGCGCGACATTGCCGCAGCCGGTGCCGCCAAAAACACGGGCGAGAAGTATCCCGCCTGCCAACTCTGCATCGAAAACGAGGGCTATCCCGGACGCTCCGCCGCAGCCGACGGCGGCGCCCATCCCGCCCGCCAGAACCTACGCGTTATCCCCATTCAGCTCGACGACGAGCGCTGGGGCTTCCAGTACAGCCCGTACGCATACTTTAACGAGCACTGCATTGCTATGAGCTCCGAGCATCGCCCGATGCACGTCGACCGCAAGGGGCTGACCTGCCTGCTCGATTTTGTGGACCTGTTCCCGCACTACTTTATTGGCTCCAACGCCGACCTGCCCATCGTGGGCGGCTCCATCCTGGCCCACGACCACTTCCAGGGCGGGCGCTACACCTTCGCCATGGAGCGCGCGGAGATAGAGACGCCCTTTGTCTTCCCCGGCTACGAGGACGTCCGCTCGGGCATAGTTAAGTGGCCGCTGAGCGTAGTGCGCATCCGCTGCGCCGACAGCGAGCGCCTGGTAAGCCTGGCGGACGAAATCCTGAACAGGTGGCGCGAGTACACCGACGAGGCGGCGGTCATCTACGCCGAGACGGACGGCGTGCCCCACAACACGATAACGCCCATCGCGCGGCGGCGCGGCGGCGACTACGAGCTGGACCTGGTGCTGCGCAACAACCTCACCACCGAGGAGCACCCGCTGGGTCTCTACCACCCGCACGCGGAGCTGCACCACATCAAGAAGGAGAACATCGGCCTCATCGAGGTCATGGGTCTCGCCGTGCTGCCCGCCCGACTCAAGACCGAGCTGGCCGCCGTCGCCGGCTGCCTCGCCTCAGGCGGCGATCTGCGCGCGGACGAGCTTACGGCAAAGCACGCGGACTGGGCAGAGGGCTTCCGCACAAAATACGACATCACGCCGGAGAACGTCATGGACATAGTCCGACGCGAGACCGGGCTGGTGTTTGCGCAGGTGCTCGAACACGCCGGTGTGTACAAGCGCACGCCGGATGGCAGGGCGGCCTTCCTGCGCTTTTTGGAAACGGTGAAATAAGCGCGCCCGGCGGAGCGCCGGCGAAAAGGCATCTTTGCTCCGGTGTTTTTAATCCATACGTGCGCCGGAAAGAGGAGTGAGATGACACGGAGGAAAAAATGGATTTTAGGCTTGTATTTACTGACAAACGACGTCATAATTGCATTGCTTGATTTTATGGAAAGTCCGGTGTAGTAGAGTTGAGCAGCTTCGGTAAGAAGCCTTGCGCGAGGAGATATTCAGCAGCCTGCCTGTGACCAGGGCGCTGCGGATTATGATTCTGACCTCGGTTATGAGCCAGCTTATCGTGCTTATTTACAACATGGCCACACGTTTTATGTGAGCCATACGAACAACCCGGACATGGTCTCGGCCACGTTGCTCGTCCTGCGCGTGTTCAACATAACAATCTGCCTCTCCAGCCTTGCGGAGGTTGGCGGCTCGTTGGTATGCTTCTGCTCGGGCAGGGCAGGGAGGTCGAGGCCAGGCGCGTTGGCACCTTCTCGATATATCTCGGCCTCAACGTGTCGGCACCGTTCGCGCTGCTGATGGGTCTGTTCATGCGCTCGGTGTTGAACATGCTGGTCGCGGACGAGCAAACCTTCGCACACGCGTGGCAATACGCCATATGCATAATTGTCGCCGGCGGCGTGACGACGGTGCTCTTCAACGCGCTCTCAAACCTGCTGCGGAACACAGGCCGTTCGACTGCAACGGGCTTCGGCATCATACTCGGCGCGGGCGTTGCGACCTGCATCTCCAACTGCATAGCATGCTGCTGTTTTTTCCTTGTGCTGCGCAGCATCAGGGGCTCCATCATAACCTTCAACTCGCGCGAGGGTCTCGCGTCCCGGGAGAGCACTGCGGACGCCTTTGCCGTGGGAGAGCCCTTGGCGATCACGAGTTTCCTGTTCGTCCTCGACTATGTCATACTTGACAAGCTCATGGTGTCCTATCACAACACGGCGCTTGCAGCGGTAGTCATCGTGCTGCAGGAGGAGCGCTTCCCGCTCAATATCGGAGTCGACATCTGTCAGGGCATGATGCCGCTGGTAGGCTATAACCACGCCGCAGGTAACCGGAAGCGCCTGCACGGCATGATGCGTCTGTCCCTGGGGCTGTGGCTTGTCATATAGCTGCGGTGAGCATACTGCTCTACGAGCGCTTCGCCCCGCCGCTCGTGCGGCGGCTTCTGGATGACAGGCAGACCGTGGAGCTCGCGGCTGTGTTCCTGCGCGTGCGCGTACTGGCCACGCCGCTGATGTTTGTGAGCTTTTTCACGGCCTATCTGTTCCAGACTCTCAGCAAGGGGGAGAATATCCATGACGCTGGGCGTGGTGCGCTGGCTGGAATTCAACTTCCCCATGCTGTACATACTCAACGCCGTTGTTGGCATGTACGACCCGTCTGGTCTCATGCCTGCGCCGACGCGTTGTCGGCTGTTATGTTTCTACTGGTCTATCTGAAATTCCGCCCGCCCATGCTCCGCGCGTAATAAACAAACCCGGCTGCCCCTTAGGTGAATGGCGATAAGGAAGCATCAAAAATGAATTAAACATAATTTCGTGGCATAATTGCGGCATCAACGCGCAAGAGGTTAATTCGATGCCGTAATTTGGGGAAATACTAATCGAACTGCGAGAAGAAAAACGGATGCCGGGCGGCTTGCAAACGCACTGCAAGTATCAGGCAGCACGATATTGGCCTACGAGACGGGCAAGAATCTGCCCACGATGGAGTAGGCGATACAGCTGGTGGAATTTTCTGACGTGACGTCGGACTATCTGCTCACTGGTCGAATATCCGCTTTGACCTGGCTGCGCTCAGGAAGCCCGTGTACAGGAACTGACAATAGGCGACATGGTCGCGTACATCAACGAAATGCGGGAGGATTTGCGCACGGTTGCTTACCGCGTGATAGTGGTTCTGCGGCGCACGGCTGACTCCGAGGCAAACGGGTAATGCCGGGAAACGAATAAACCGTCAGGCGGCAGCTTTACGCTGCCGCCTGTTGCATTTTTACGGCCTTGTCTATACAGTAGAATAATACCTGTCTGCATTCCGCCGGCCGGGAGCCGAGCAAGCAGGACGGAGAGGCGCAGCAGAGCGCGGCGGAGACTGTTGAAAACCCGCGAAAATAAGGAAATATGCAACCGCCAGTATATTGACTGGAGCTTAGAGAAAATCTTTCCTATGCTGTGGCGGAGAGGGATTTTCGCGTTGTATTCCGTCAAAATAGGGATGAATATCGTGAAACTACGCAAAGTCTGAAGCATGACCTATGAACAGCTTGGACTGCAGGCCAATTTGAGCATAACGAGGCTCATGGATATAGAGCACGGGCGGGCAAACGCTAGCATGGATGCTTTAAAGAGTATTGCGGATTTTTGGGGAGTTGCGCTGCCCATGCTTTTTATTAATTCGTTGGAACCGGTGGAGGTTTTGGAAATGCTGTACAGAGCGCAGCCGGAGGCATTGACAGCGGGATAAGAGGTGTAAGTCGTGGAACAAGTGAGCTTGGAAGTGTAAGGTCTTCTGCACGGCCTTGGAGTGACCAACTATGCGGGGTACTTCCAGACGGCGTATGCCATAGGGCTCTGCATGGAGGAGCCGGAGCGCCTTAGGTCGGTCACGAAGATGGTGTACATGGAAGTGGCGAAGAAGTTCCGGATTACGTGGAAAGCGAAGGGGAGGAGCATACGCACGGTGGGATCCGCCGTGTGGTAAAGGCGTCTGGAGGCGCTGCAGGCGCTCATGAGCCGGAGCCTGAATTCGGATCCGCACGCGTCCCAGTTTTTCGCCGAGCTCACTGTAAACGCGCTGTCCGCCCGTCGCTGACACTCCGGAACTTCCGTTGGGCAATACCTCTCACACCCACCAGAGCACCTCTGCTCCGGGGATTCTAATTTTTCCAGCGCCTCGTGGCAATGTATATTTTCAAGAATCAAATTTGTCTGCTTCGTAGAATTGCGACAATGAGATTTGTAGTATTAGTAGAAAACAGAGAACCAGCAAAGCTGGTTGTTGACAGTTAAGTAAAAAGAGTGTATTTTAAAACCATAAGTTAGTAAGCTCACAGAACAAACTAACCAGCTCAGGAGGTGCCACAGTTGAAGAATGGGGGCAGTTCCACTTCACACCTGGACTACATAAAGAAAAGGAATTTGAATTGCATAGTCAATCTAATACACGCTAGGGGAACAATGAGCAGGGCTCAGGTAGCAGCTGAAATTGGATTGAGCAAGTCAGCGGTATCATCTTTAGTGGATGAGCTGCTCGAGAAAGGTATAATTCTGGAAACCGGTATTGGCAGATCTACAACTCAAGGAGGGCGACGAAGTATATTACTTAGTTTCAATCCAAACCACCGGTTATGCGTAGGAATAAATATAACGGCGCGCTCTGTAACAATACTGATTTCCAATTTGGATGGAGAGATAAGATCCTGCGATAGATTTCCAGGGTCAGTGGAGGCGTCAAAAATACTCGATTACATACAGGCGTGCTTCGACAATCATGAAGTAGATTTAGAAAGCATTGCCGGTATAGGAATAGCTGTTCCTGGTATAACTGACTTTCATACGGGCATAGTGGTAGAATCACCATCGCTTGGCTGGGTAAATTTAAATTTGGCATCTTATATAGCTGAACAGTATGAGATACCCGTATTTGTATTGAACGATGTTGACTGCATGGCGCTTGGAGAAAACTGGATAGGATCGGCTGTAGATAAAAAAAATATTTATTTTGTAGGAATAAATGATGGCCTTGGCGGCGCACTTATAATCAATGGTCAACTGTATACTGGAAGCAGCGGACGTTCTGGGGAAATAGGTTATACCATACTGGACTCGTCCCACAAAGACTGGAGCTGCAATTGCTTCGGGAGATACGGATGGTTAGAACAAACAGTCAGCGGTTGGGCGCTTCATAAAACCAATTTGCCTTTGGACATGCTCTTCAAGTCCTATTTGCAGGGCGGACCTGAAGCAGCACCAGAAGTGGAAATGTTCATACAAAATTTGTCGATTATGATTTCGAACGGAGTGGCGCTTCTAAATCCAGACTGTGTTATCATAGGAGGGAAAGTGGCTGAATATATGGGGGAAATTATGCCTATTATAAGCGAAAATGTAGCGCGGATTGTACCGATAAGCACAGAAATACGAATGGCAAAACTGGGAGAGAAAGCGCACAATTTTGGCGCAATTTCACATATACTTAAAAATGTTGATCTAACCGACTAAAGATATTAGAGGGGGATAAAAATGTTTTTGGAACAGATTGCTAGAAAGAATCCAATGCTGATAAAGGCGGCAGCGCAACTCCATCAAAGCGGACAAATCCCACCTAATACTTATGTGTTTGATGCGGACACATTTGAAGAAAACGGAAGAAAAATACGCGAAGAAGCGGAACGATACAACCTGAAATTATACTTTATGACAAAGCAGCATGGCCGTAATCCTGAGCTTTTCAGGAGGGTTGTAAAGCCTGGAGCCAAAGAAACTGTGTGCGTTAATATGCAATGTGCAAGAACGCTGCATAGGAATGGCATAGGAATAGGGCACATGGGAAACCTTTGTCAGGTGCCCAAAGTTGAGTTGGAGAAAGTCATTAACACTTACCGACCAGAAGTAATTTCTGTCTTCAGCATTGAAAAAGCAAGACAGATTAGCGAGGTGTGCAAAAAGTATAATCGTACACAAAAAATTTTGCTAAGGGTTCATGCACCTGATGACGTGTTTTTCCTAGGCATGGAGGGAGGTTTTATGCTTGATGAGTTGAGAGAAGCCGCTTCCGAAATTGCTCTAATGCCTGGTGTTAAAATTGAAGGAGTAAGTACATTTCCTGCAGTAGCATACGATAAAGACGGTGTGCAGCCCGTTCTGACACATAATGTTTTGACGCTACGTGAAGGGAAGAAGCTGCTGAATTCTATGGGAATAGAGTGCAGACAGGTTAATGCACCAGGCAACAACTGCTGCACAACGATGAAACTACTGGCAGAAAATGGCGTCACGCACGTTGAACCGGGTTCTGCTCTGACAGGCTCTAGCACATATCATCTGTTTACTGATAAAGAACCAGAAGATCCTGCTATGGTATATGTCACGGAAATATCGCATTTTTGGGATAAAAAGGCGTATGTATTCGGTGAAGGATTTTTTATGGACGATCCTCCGGTTTCGATTTCTCAGGAGTTCAAACATTATGCATTCTTTGGCAGTGAGCCAGAGAAAATCTTTGATAAAAAAATGAAGTTTGAAGGTATTGGAGCCAGGCCTGGTTCTGGCTTTGCGAAAATTGATTATCATGGAATACTTGATACTGAGGGGCAGGAAGCAAATGTCGGAGATAGCGTGGTTTTCGGATTCAGAGGGCAGCTCTTTATGACCAGAGCCTATACCGCTGTGGTTGAAGGCATAAGCGCGGGACATCCGAGGCTTGTCGGAGTCTGGGATTGGGCAGGACACAGAGTCGGCGGCGGCATGGAATAAAAATACGGGAGGTAAGTAATAATGCAGTCAAATGATTTTGCTTATATGTCTGTTGCAGAGCTTTCGCAAAAGTTGCATGCGAAAGAACTGTCTCCTGTTGAAGTGGTTGAAGCAAGTATTGAGCGCATAGAAAAGCGAAACGAGAGTTTAAACGCATTTGTGTTTACGGACTTTGAAAATGCACGCAAATTAGCAAAGGAATCAGAGAAAAAACTATTAAATGGTACTGCTGGCGTGATGGAAGGCATCCCTACGGCAACAAAAGATTTATTCGACTACTATCCAACCTGGCCTAACACGATGGGAGGGATACGCTGCCTCAAAGACAGGCCGTCTAGTAGCTACAATATATACATGAAGAGAATGGTAGATGCTGGCGCTATACCTATAGGGAAAACGAATAGTCCGACCATGGGCTTCAGAGGCACATGCGATAATTATCTGTTTGGTGCAACTAGAAATCCGTTTAACATTGCCAAGAACTCTGGAGGCTCTTCCGGAGGAAGCGCTGCGGCAGTGGCAGACGGGCTGGTACCTATGGCAGAAGGAACAGACGGCGGAGGGTCTATAAGAATACCAGCTGCGTGGTGTGGCTTGTTTGGATATAAAGCAGATCTGGGCACGGTGCCGTTCATCTGTCGCCCTAATGCGTTCGGAGCAACGAACCCATTCTTCTTCGAAATGGCGCTTACGCGGTCAGTAGAAGACGCCGCAATGGCATTGAATGTCATTGCGGGATATGATCCTGCCGATCCGCACAGCATTAACTGGCAGAGAGATTATACAGACTGTCTGCATGGTGACATCTGCGGCAAGAGAATTGCGTTTACAACGAATTTTGGAATCTTTCCGGTAGAGGAAGAAATAGCGACGATTGTTACCAAGAGTGCTGAGAAATTTGAATCACTCGGCGCACATGTAGAATCCGTTAATTTCGATCTGCACAGGACACATATAGAATTGAGCGATGTGTGGTGCAGGCTTATAGTCATGTCAGCCATAGAAACAGTAGAAGGCTTGAAAAAAGACGGCATAGACCTTATGACTAAATTTAGAGACGATATTCCTCCTGAGCTGATGCGATGGATAGAAATCGGCTATAAAACTACACTTAAGGACTATTTGTATGATCAGATGCTCAGAACGGAAGTATATGATGCACTTCAAAATGTATTGGCTAAGTACGACTATATCATTTCTCCGACACTGTGCTGCAGTCCTGTAGACAATGCGGGGGATGGGAACACTAAGGGGCCGTCCACGATAAATGGAGAAGCCATAGATCCTCTGATAGGTTGGTGCATGACGTATTTTACCAATTTCACCGGCCATCCGTCGGCGTCTGTTCCAGCCGGGTTAACAAAAGCGGGTCTGCCGGTTGGTATGCAGATTATAGGAAGACGTTTCGACGATATTGGTGTTCTTCGCGCAAGTTATCAATTTGAGCGCGCGCAACCGTGGTCGTGGATATATGATATTCCCCAAAAGCGTTCGATATAACGATAGAAAGGCAATAGACGATGGCACAGATTCTCCAGACAAAAAAACTGAGTAAAACCTATTCCGGTGTTCAGGTGCTGAGGAATATTGATTTTGACCTGTTTGCTGGAGAGGTTCATGCGCTGATCGGAGAAAACGGCGCAGGGAAGTCAACGTTCATCAAAGCCATAACAGGCGTAGTGGAACCGGACTCTGGAAGCGAAATTTATTTTGAAGGACGCCTTGTTCATAAGATGACAGCTGCCAAAGCCAGACAGATCGGCATATCGACAGTCTTTCAGGATTTGAGCTTGTTCTCTAGCATGAGCATAGCCGAAAATATCTGCAGTGGAAGCAAATTACGTGGAATCCATAGCAAAAAAACGGAAGAGAAAAAAGCTGCGACCCTATTGAAAGATGTTGGGATAGATCTGGATGTTACTCAGAAGATGGAGGACATCAGTGTAGGACATCAGCAGCTTGTAGCAATAGCTCGTGCAATTGCTTTTGACTGCAAAGTTATCATTATGGATGAACCAACCGCGTCGTTGTCTTCCTCTGAAGTTGAGATCCTTTATAGGATCATTCAAAAACTTAAGAAATCTGGCACGGGAATAATCTATATATCGCACAAGCTCGAAGAAATCTATAAGCTTGCAGACAGGGTATCGATACTCAGAGATGGGAACTTGGTGGCAAGCGGAGAAATTGGTGCGTTTACCCAAAGAGATTTAATTCGTCTTATGGTCGGAAGAGAATTGCACTTCTTACCGTGCCACAATGAACTAGAAACAGGACAAATTCTATTTGAGGCGAAAAACCTTACGTGTGAGCCGTATTTCCGAGATATAAATTTCACCGTAAGGGAACATGAAATCCTGGGAATAACGGGTCTTGTAGGAGCTGGACGCTCTGAACTTGCCCAGACGATATTCGGTTTGCTCAAACTTCAAAATGGTACTATGGAACTGTGTGGCCGGAAAATCTCGCCTCGAAGCGCAAAAGAAGCTATAAATGAAGGCATTGCATATATACCCGAAGACAGGCGCGAACAGGGGCTGTTCATGGAAATCCCGATAAAGAGGAACATATCTGCAGCGAGAATAAACACGGTCACTGGCAGAATCGGTTTGATTTCTGAACAAATTGAGACTCGAGTTGCTCAACAGTATATTGAACAACTACAGATCAAGCCGGCAAAAACCGATATAGATGCAATTAATCTTTCGGGAGGAAACCAGCAAAAGGTGCTCATTGCGAAGTGGCTGAATGTGGAGCCCAAATTGCTGATTGTTGATGAAGTTACCAGCGGGGTTGATGTGGGAGTCAAGACAGAAATTCACAAACTGTTAAGACGGTTGGCTGCTGAAGGTATAGCCGTTATCGTGATATCTTCTGACTTGCCAGAAATTCTCGCCCTCTCTGATAGGATAATGGTTATGCGTCAGGGACGAGTTGCCGGCGTCATGAACGTGAAGGAGGCCACTCAGGAAAAAATCTTGTCGCTGGGCTTGCTTGGATAAGGAGGCTATGAATCGAGTGAAAACAACAATAAATCGTTTTTTCGCCTCTAAAAAACGAGAAGCTCTGCTTATAGGCGTAATAGTACTGCTGTCTCTCGCGTTTGCTCTAGTAAATAACGCGTTTCTCAACCCATCTAACTTGGCTGCCATTCTATCTAATAACGCTGTTTACGGCATAATGGCAATAGGTATGATGTTTGTTATATCTACCGGAAATATAGATGTTTCGGTTGGGGCGCAGCTTGCAGCAATTTCAATGTTAACTGCGAAGCTGGTGTCAGACGGGGCGGTTACAAATGTATTCGCACTCATGCTGATCAGCTTGGCTTCGGGTTTAGTGCTTGGGCTTATGAATGGCGCACTTGTTGCCTATCTCAAAATACCCGCAATAATAGTTACTCTGGGAACGTTGAACATTATGCGCGGTGTAATGCTGCTTACGTTAGGGTCAAGCTGGATTTCCGGCCTTCCGGGTTGGTTTACAAATGCAGCACGATTTAAACCGTTTGGAGCTGAACTAAAAATTACCGCGTATTATTGGATTCTCGCATGTTTACTGGCTTGCTTCGTGCTTTATAAAACAGTTATGGGAAGACGTATATTAGCTGTTGGAACAAACCCTGAAGGCGCAAGAAGGATCGGCTTTGAACCAAAGATCTCATATGTATGGGCATTTGCCGCCATGGGATTAAGCAGTGGCTTGGCAGCATTCCTATATACGGCAAATGTTGGCATAGCTCAAGCGGTTGCTGGCAATGGATACGAGATGACACTGATAGCGGCAGTGGTAATTGGCGGAACAAGTTTTAACGGAGGAAAGGTTTCGGTTTTGGGGACATTCCTTGGAGTGCTGCTTTTGGGTGTGATAGAAAGCGGGTTGGTTACTGCAAAAGTACCTGTTTATTGGCAGGAGTTTGTTACTGGCCTTGTAATAATTGCAGCTATAGTTTCCGCCGCGGTGAAAACACCATCGGTACGCAAGGCTTGCTCCAAATTGGTTCGGGGGTTGGGAAATGAAAAAAATTGATTTCTCAATTATGAAAAAAGTGTTTAGTGGCAATTCAGTGCTTGTTTTGCTCGTGATAATTATAGTGCTCGTATTTGGCGCTATAGACCCTCAATTCATAAGGGCAGCAAACCTTATACAGTATCTGACAAGCGGGGTAGCGTTAGGTTTCTTGACCTTTGGATTGTCTGCTACGGTCATTACGGGAAACTTTGATTACTCTATAGGCTCCATGACGAGCTTTGGCACCGTTATGATGGCTCTGCTAATGTCAAATGGAGTGGCCATGATTGCGGCGTTAATAATAACCTTTCTGCTGCTTCTGATGATTGGAGCTGTGAATGGAGTTGTTGTAGGGTATTTAAAAATACCCGGCATGCTGGGCACACTTGGAACAAGTTCGGTCATATACGGCACATCACTAGTGCTTACAAAGGGGCAAGCCATAGCAGCTGACAACGAGGCATATT
>CAJLVJ010000020.1 GCA_905210085.1 uncultured Collinsella sp.
GCCCTCGCGGCCTAGTCGCTATTTAGGGCGTCCAAGATTTGGGGCGCAGTTCACCATGACCCGCCGCCGCTTTATTATCGGCGGCGCTATCGCAGCCGTTGCGGGGCTCAGCGTTATCGGGGCGGCAACCCATGGCTTTGGCATCCCCGACTACCTTGACGGCATCCGCGGTTCACTTGACGACTACACCTGGGATCAGCTGCGGGAGATTTCGCTCAAGATTAAGGCCGCCGAGACCCGTAGCGAGGCACGCGAGATTGCCAAGCGTTACCACCTGCTCGACGCTGATGGGCATATCCCCTATCCGTGCACCAAGCGTGTCACGCTCACCAACGGGCTGGAGGTCGGCGCGCAGCTTGTGGGCATCCGTCACGATGAGCTTCTGGACGGTACGGGCAAGGCCGGGCTGACGTTTATGTTCGACGCGGGTATTGCCGAGCGCAACGCTGCAGCTGAACCGCCGAGCGCCGGCTGGGCAGATTGCGAGCTGCGGGAATGGCTCAACGGCGCCGGCCTTAAGCTGCTGCCCAACGAGTTGCGCGCACTCATTAAAGGGGTCAAGAAGGTCTCGAACAATGTGGGCGCCGCCAACAGCGCATCGTGCCTGAGCGAGTTGCCCGCAACCCTTTGGCTGCCCGCCATGGTCGAGCTGTGCGGCGCGCAACCGCCCGATTCGTTTGTCGAGGACTATCACTACCTTGCTGACATCTACAACGGCGAGGGCAAGGAGTATCAGCTCTTCCGCGAGCTCAAGGTGAGCCCGTATTCCACGAACGAGACGATGGTCCGCCAGTGGAAGGGCAAGGACACCTGCTGGTGGGAGCGCACGGTGAGCCCCGACTCATCGGAGACCGAAGGCACGCTCTATTTGAATCGCGTTGGACACGACGGCGACGTCTTTACGTACGCAACGCCTGCGGACAAGCCAAACAAACGAACCTGTGTGATCCCCGGATTCTGCATCTAGAGAGCGGGCGTCTTGCCGTGACGGGACCCCTCCCCGGCAATTGTCTCGATCTGTAACACTAGCTCGGCAGATACAGGTCTAGATGTTACAGAACGAGACAAACCCCAACCCCGCGAGACAACATCTCAATCTGTAACAACTAGGACCCAAATATCGGTCTTGCTGTTACAGATCGAGATGTTCAGGTTACCCTCGAATGGTTTGTCTCGATCTGTAACATCTAGCAGGCAAAACAGTCCCCAGATGTTACAGATTGAGACGTTAAGTTGTGGCTCGATGAAATATCTAGATCTGTAACAGTTACTCGACAAAAACGGGTCTAGTTGTTACAGATTGAGACATTAGACCGGCTACGGTCCGCCGACCTGGCTATCACCTCGGCCAATAACAGAATGGCATACATTTCAATCTCCACTGTACACCCCCAGGGGGTATGGGTGTATAGTATCAGCAGGTTAACAATTCCAACACCGAACCACAGAAAGGAGAAGCCATGGCTCAAGATAAGTTTGACGTGGGCGGCATGACGTGCGCCGCGTGCCAAGCGCACGTGGACCGTGCCGTCAGCAAACTCGACGGCGTCCAAAGCGTCGCGGTCAATCTGCTCGCCGGCTCTATGCTGGTGGACTACGACCCTGCGCAGGTCTCCCCCGACGACATTTGCACCGCTGTCGACCGCGCGGGCTACTCGGCCTCGCCCGTCAGCACGGGCATCGACGCCTCCCAAAACGGCAGTACGCAAGCCAGGTCCGGCGCCGCCCATATGGAGTCGCCCACCAAAAAGCTGGAGGCCGCCGCCTCCGCCATGCGCACCCGCCTCATCATCTCGATCGTATTCCTCATCCCACTGTTCTACATAGGCATGGGGCACATGCTCGGCTGGCCGCTGCCCGGTATTTTCACCGACCATACCCACAGCATGACACTCGCGCTCACCGAGCTCGTCCTGCTCATCCCCATCGTCTACGTCAACGACGCGTACTTTATCAACGGGTTTAAATCGCTCGCGCACGGCGCGCCCACCATGGACGCCCTTATTGCCGTGGGCGCCACCGCCTCCATCGCCTGGTCGCTCTACGCCATGTTCATCATGGCCGACCAGCTAGCCGCAGGTCAGGTGCACGAGGCCATGATGACGAGCATGGACAACCTGTATTTTGAGAGCGCTGGCACCATCCTGTCGCTCGTCACCGTGGGCAAATACCTCGAGACGCGCAGCAAGTCCAAGACCGGCGGCGCTATCGAGGCGCTCATCGACTTAGCACCCAAGACCGCGACCGTCGTGGCAGAGGACGGCAGCGAGGCCACCGTCGACGTCGATGCCATTCTGCCCGGCCAGGTGCTGCGTGTGCGCCCCGGCGAGTCCATCCCCGTTGACGGCGTGGTACTCGAGGGCGCTTCGGCCGTGGACGAAAGCGCGCTCACCGGCGAATCCATTCCCGTGGAGAAGACCGCCGGCGACACTGTCAACGCAGCCACGGTCAACCGCACGGGCTCGTTTACCTTCCGCGCCACGCGTGTGGGCGCCGACACGTCGCTCGCCAAGATTATCCAGCTCGTCGAGGACGCCAACGCCACCAAGGCGCCCATCGCCCGCATGGCCGACAAGGTCGCCGGCGTGTTCGTGCCCGTAGTATTCGCAATCTCGGCCGTGACCTTTGTGGTGTGGATGGTGCTGACCGGAAGCATCAACGAAGCGCTTACCTCCGCCGTCGCCGTGCTGGTGATCAGCTGCCCGTGCGCGCTGGGCCTGGCCACGCCCGTCGCCATTATGGTCGGCACCGGCAAGGGCGCCGAGATGGGCATTCTGTTTAAGAGCGCCGAAGCGCTGGAGAACCTGCGCAGCGTGGGCACCGTAGTACTCGACAAGACGGGCACCGTCACCCGCGGCAAGCCGGCTGTGACCGATATCACGGTAGCCACGCGCGCTGACGGCTCGCCCACCATGAGCGAAAAGGCGTTGCTCAAGCTGGCCGCTGCGCTGGAGCGCTCAAGCGAGCACCCGCTGGCCGAGGCGATTATGGCCGAGTGCAAGGCGCGCGGAATCGTCGCACGCATGGTCGAGGACTTTGCCGCCGTGCCCGGGCGAGGCGTTACGGCACGCGAGGGGCAGAATGTCATCGCCGCCGGCAACGTGCGTCTGATGGACGAGCTGGGCGCGAAGGTGCCCGCCGGCCTTGCCGAACAGTTCGCGGCCGAGGGCAAGACGCCGCTGTTCTTTGCCAAGAACAGCGAGCTTGTCGGTACCATCGCCGTGGCTGATGAGGTCAAAGAGACGAGCGCCGAGGCCATCGCCGCGCTCCGCAAGCTCGGCATCGACGTGCGCATGCTCACCGGCGACAACCGCGTGACAGCCGAAGCGATCGCCCGCCGCGTGAGACTGAGCAGCGAGCAGGTCATCGCCGACGTCCTCCCCGCCGACAAGGAACGCCACGTGCGCGAGCTGCAGGATGCGGGCAGCAAGGTCGCCATGGTGGGCGACGGCATCAACGACTCCCCCGCCCTGGCGCGCGCCGACGTGGGCCTTGCCATCGGTACCGGCGCCGACATCGCCAAAGAAGGGGCAGATGTGGTTCTCATGCGCAGCGACCTCATGGACGTCGCCCGCGCCATCGAGCTTTCGCGCGCCACGATTCGTAACATCAAGCAGGACTTGTTCTGGGCGCTGTTCTACAACGGCATCGGCATTCCGCTCGCCGCGGGCGTGTTCTTCCCCCTCACCGGTTGGCAGCTCTCGCCGATGTTTGGCGCTGCGGCCATGAGCCTGTCGAGCGTGTGCGTCGTGTCCAATGCGCTGCGCCTGCGAACCTTTAAGCCCAAGACGGCGCGCTGAAGCACCCGACCTTGCCCCTCAAACCGTCGCTCGCGTACCAAAGTACGCTTCGCTCCTCTTTCGGGGCAATCTCGGGCACCTCAGCGCACCTTTAAGATGACGCTATTCACGACTAAACTGTCAGATAATCTCAATCGATAAGGAGTACACCCATGCGTTTCACAATTAAGACTTCCGGCCTTATGTGCGGTCACTGCGACGCCACTGTCGAGACGGCACTGCTCAACGTTGCCGGCGTGACCGACGCCGATGCCGATCACGAGACCCAGACCGTCCAGGTGGAGTGCGCCGACACCGTGACCGCCGAGCAGCTCGCCGCCGCTGTCGAGGCCGCGGGCGAGAAGTTCCACGCCCTATCCGTGACCGCCGCGTAGCAGGCGCCGCCTACTCAATCCTCAGAAGTTGCGGTGAAATACGGACTGTTGAGCCGCCCTAGGCCTTTAAACAGTCCGTATTTCACCGCAACTGACGGGGACATCCGAAAGATCGACCAGAAACGAGGACCCGCCATGATGGCAGACCACAAATCGGTGACCCGCATGCTCAAGACGGCGCGCGGCCAGATCGACGGCATCTTGCGGATGGTCGATGAGGACCGTTATTGCGTCGATATTTCCACGCAGCTCATGGCCACGCAGGCACTCCTCGCGCGTATTAACGCCGACGTGCTCAAGGCGCATATCGAGGGCTGCGTGACTTCGGCAATCGAATCGGGCGACGAAGACCTAAAGGCCGCCAAGCTCGCCGAGATCGAACGCGTTGTCGACAAGCTCTCCAAGTAATTGGGGCATTGGGGACAGACTTCTTTGCACCGTCTTGGTGTTCCGGGGACAGGTATGTTTGCACCGCATTGGTGCAGATTGACCTGTCCCCCTTGCTCTAAATCGGGTATAAAGGCGTGCAGCATATCGAACGAAAGGCAATTTGCATGAATGACTTTATGAAGGGTCGCAATGGTGCCGATGAACTCACCATCGTGATGGGTTTTGCGGGTATTGTCATCGCGATGATCGGATCGATAGCCCGCATCCAGTGGCTCAGCTGGATCGCCATCGCCGTCATCGTGATCGGCGTGCTGCGCGGCCTGTCCAAAAACATCGATGCACGTCGCAAGGAGAACGAGGCCTTTGTCGCCACGACCGCCAATGTTCCCGGCTTGGGCAAGTTCGTCGCCAGCTTGGGCGGTGGCGCTGCAGCGGCCAGCACCTCACGCGCGGCCGGCACCAGTAAGGAAGACTTTGAGCGCGCCAAGCGCACGGCTAAGAAGATGTGGAAGGGTCGCAAGACCACGGCATACCTCAAGTGCCCCAACTGCGGCCAGATGCTCTCCGTCCCCAAGGGCAAGGGCAAGATCCGCGTCACCTGCCCCAAGTGCCACGCCAAGATGGAGACGCGCTCATAGCCGCCATGCCATGGGACAAATAAAAGCCGAGGCCTCGCGCTGAGACCTCGGCTTTTTGCATGCGACAACGGAGCTGTCCCTTTGTCACACCTATGCTACGCCATCGCGGGCCAGCTCCTCGGCAAGCGCTTCGGCAGGCATGGCCAAAATCGCGTCGAGCTCGGCGTCCACCTCGGGAATGCGCTTCACCTTGAGCTTGCGCACCAGATCGCCGCGGCACATTACGTGTACCGGCTCACTCAAGGCGCACAGATCATCCAGAGGATTCTTGCGCGTCACCAGGATATCGGCGGCCTTGCCGCACTCGATTGTGCCGGTCTCGCCGCCCAGCCCCAGCAGTTCGGCATTGACCTGTGTGGCCGTATGCAGTGCGAAGGCGTTGCCCACGCCGACATACTTGGCAAAATAGGCCACCTCACGCCACATGTCATACTGCGTCACGAACGGGCAGCTCGAGTCCGTGCCCAGGCCCACCTTAACGCCAGCTTCCAGTGCGGCACGAGCGCTCTCGATGATGCCCGAGCACACGATGTCGCCGTTCTTCTTTTGCGTATCAGTCGAATGGGTCTTTTTCGGGTCGAGCAGCACAAACGGCAGTGCCGGACTGATGGTGCAGGTCACGCTGGGTGCACGCCCCTCGAGCTGCGTGCCCGCGGCGCCACGGTACAGCTCCAGAATCTCGGGCGTCAACGGAGCGCCGTGCTCAATTGTGTCAACGCCGGCCTCAAGCGCGGCCTTCACGCCCTCGGTACTCTCGACATGAGCCATAACAGGAAGGCCCATATCGTGCGCAGCCTTGCACGCCGCCGCGGCAACCTCCACCGGCATACGCAGCACGCCCGGCTCGCCCACCTCGGTCGCATCGAACACACCGCTCGTTACGAACAGCTTAATGACGTCGGCACCGCGCGCATACAGGTCGCGCACCTGTTCGGCTGCCTCGGCGGGACTGTTTGCCACCTGGGCGAACAGTCCCGCACCATGGCCGCCCGGCACCGTGACGCCCGTTCCCGGCGCCACCAGGCGAGGACCTTGATACTTGCCGGCATCGATAGCATCGCGCACGGCCAGATCGGCAAACAGCGGATCGCCCGCGCCGCGCACCGTGGTCACGCCACTTGCCAGTTGTTGTTGGGCGCTGCCCTTAAGAATATGGCGCACGATGGCGCGCCCCACGGGATTATCGAGCTTCTTCATCAGCGCGCCCGCATCGCCCGCCGAAACCGGCTTGCCCGAACCGCACAGATGCACATGCATATTGATGAGACCGGGCATGAGATACGCACCTGCCAGGTCGATGACCTCGGCACCTGCAGGTGCCTGCGCCACAGCACTCGGCCCCATCCACGTGATGACACCGCGCTCAACAGTCACGGCCGTGTCGGGCTGCGGCTCCATATGTTCCGAACCGTCCAGAACGGTCGCATTGATAAACAACGTGGAACGATCGGCAGACGCCATATCGAGCTCCTCCCCCTCAGAAAACTTGAACATCTGTCCATTATTACCCAGCGCGGAAGGATTGCTGCGGACATATCGGTTAACGGAAAAAGGAGGGGAAGGACGTGAGGATGAACAGACCAGTGCAGCGACGCTTCGATCGTTCCAGCAAAACGTCTCGATCCGTAACAGGCAGACCGTCTTTAACCTTTCAAATGTTACAGATCGAGATCTTTCGGCACCGCGTCAACCTTTGTCTCGATCTGTAACAGTTAGGTCGAATTTTGACCGTTAGATGTTACAGATCGAGATATTCTCCAGCCCCGTCGTCAAACGTCTAGATCTGTAACAAGTAGACAGGTTTTCGGCCTCTAGATGTTACAGATTGAGATCTTTTAGCGGCAGCCAGCCTTCTGTCTTGATCTGTAGCAGTTACGAGGTCAAACGGCCCCTTGCTGTTACAGATCGAGACAAACTCGGCAGGAACAACCACATCCGCGTCAGTTGCACCCCTCAGCGCCCATACCACCGGCATCTCCATTCCTCAGCCAAATCGGCCCGCTGTGGAATTCCCGCCAGCCTCATCTTCTCAACCAGCTTCCCCGAATTCTTGAGCTCATCAAACGTAAACCGAAGCACCTTGTGCCCGAGCATTGTCAGATGAGACTCCCGTTGACGTTCTGCCACGAATGGGTCGACCGACTCCCGGCCCTCGCCGTTCTGCAAGGTGTACTTCACCTTTCCGTCGAGCTCGCCGATGACACACGTCCCGTCCTCGAGCCGCCAAAAATAGTCGACGCGAAACACCTGGCTCGGATCGAGCGGGTCGCGAAACTCCGCCTGCAGCTCCGGAACCGGAAAGCCGTACGCAATAAAGAACGCTCGGAACCGAGACTCGCCGCCGTTTTCGGACAGCCCGTCCGCATACGACGCAATCGCCTGTGCCCTGCGATACCCTCGCCTGCCCTCGCAATCGGCGCGGAGGCGCTCGCACAAATCCCCACGTGATACGCCCTTCGCCCGCAATGCAGAATCGGCGATCGCCAGACCATACGAAAACGGCGCACGCAGCAGACAATCCTCCACCGTGCGCCAAAACGACGTCACCCGCACGCCGTCGACGCGCTCAAGCGCTCCCGCCATCTGAGGACGCAACAACCTGCACCCGCTGCTCAACGTCACCGAACAACCCGTCTTAACAAGAAAACGCGGCCCGAGCAGATCATTCGGCACCTCCAGACCCCACAAAAGTGCCGCGTCATAACCCCAAAACGCCCAATCGGGATGAAATTCCGCAAGCCCCCTGATAGTCCTCAGTGCTCGCTCCGTCAGCGTCAATGCATCCCAATCATGCTGAAAACAGAACAGGTACGGCTCGGGCTCCGCGATATCGTCGGTTCCAACATGGCGTCGCAGCCACATGAGCTCGGTATTGTCATGCGTTGCGAGCAGCGCACCTTGCTTGGCCGTCTCCGTGAGCCGCGCGAGCATCCTATTCCGCGCCAACGTGTTGCGAGTCGCATGTTTGTGTTTGAGAACGGTATTAGACACTTTCATCACCACCACGTCGGACAAATGGTCCATCGTCACCGTTGCCTCCGCTGACAAATGTCTTGATCTGTAACAGAAAGACAGTCTTTGAACCTCTAGTTGTTACAGAACAAGATCATTCGGCAGCCGCCAACCTTCCGTCTCAATCTGTAACAGTTACGGGCCCAAACAGCCGCCAAACGTTACAGATTGAGACAAAGTCAGGGCTGTAGGGCGACACCAGTCACATCCCCTACTCCCACTCCTGCTCGTAGATGTTGAGGGACTTTACGTAGCGCCCCTGGGCGCCCATGATGTCGCGGACCAGGCGCAAAAAGAAGCTGATACGCGAGGTGTCGAAGCCATCTTCTAGGTCTTCCGGATGGACGGCGCCGGGCCCGTCGATCGCCGTATCGCTCAGGCGCGCTATGTCGTAGAGGTAGAGCTGCCCCGCCGTCAGCCAGACATCGTCGACGCAGGCGAGGCGCACCGCAATCGCACCGTCGCTCCAATGCTCCTTTTGCACGATATGCGGGTCGTAGACATCAAAGCGACGGTCGGTGCGCGTATCCTTCAGCGCAACCGTGCCGTTCGCAGGATCCTTGCCCAAAATGCCAAAGCGCGAGAAATACTGTGTGTCGCGCACCTGCTCGAGCCGCTTGAGCGAGGCAGGCGAAAGCGATACCGGTGGCTCGTCAACATACAGCTCGAGCAGCGTCTTGCCATGGCGATAGGGGCGCTCGAAGAGCAGCCAATCGGTAAATGCCATGTTGTAGGCCATGATTTCGTTTTGCGAAGGCTCGGTGCAATAGCTGAGCCACGGGTCGACAATGATCTCGAACTGTTCGCGCGCCGGCTCCAAAAACTGGAACTTCCGCAGCATCCAAAAATGGGCCATGTCGGCAATATCGTTGCCGACGGCTTCGGCCAGCTGCGCTCGATCTAAAGCGTGATCAGTCATGGCATCCTCCTCAAACTGATGGACCTCAATTTGAGCTTACGAGGAGGGTGGGCAGCCACGACCAGCGCGGGCAAAATAGGCCTCCGGCTGCAAACCAGATGCTGACCAAACACTTGACGAAAAGCTTGACCGAAAATGCGCACCGCAACAAAACCGCAGGTAAACATAGACGGCCAACCCGCCCTTTTGAGCCAGATACCCGCAGCCACCACAGAAACAACAGGTGACCACAGCCCAAGAAGTCGACAAATGAACACCCGTACGTCGACAAACGAGCAAATCGCTCGCAAAGAGTGTCCCCAACGACTAGACAAAAATGACCAGTCATTGGGGACGTTCTTAAATGACTACTTTACAGCTCCAGCGCCTCGGCGACTTCGGCAGCGCAGGCCAGGGCGTCGGCCATAGCGTTCACCACGAGCGAGCTGCCGTTGTGAGCGTCACCGGCAACATACACCGGCGCGGCATCCGCGGCGACGCCGTCGACACGCGCCGCAAGATGCGAGCCCTCGGCGACCATCACAGGCAGCGGGCGGCCCGCCGTGGCAACAGGTACGCCGACAGCTTCGAACACGCTGCGCTCCGGACCCGTAAAGCCACAGGCGATGAGCACCAGCTGGGCCGGCACCTCGTGCTCGGAGCCCGCGATGCGTTCGGGCTTGCCAGCCGACCAATCCAGATCGGCCACGCGCAGGCCCGCGGCCGCGCCCTTCTTGTCCAGCAGCACCTCGAGCGTGTCCACGCCCCAGGCACGCATCTCGCCGCCCATCGCAGCAATAGCCTCCTGCTGGCCGTAGTCGGTCTTCTTAATGTTGGGCCACTGCGGCCAGGGGTTGCTCGCCGCGCGCTTATCGGGCGCAGCCGGCAAGAACTCAAGCTGGCGCACGCTGCGCGCACCCTGACGTACCGCGGTGCCCACGCAGTCGTTACCGGTATCGCCGCCGCCAACGACCACAACGTCCAGGCCGCGCGCGTTCACCGCGGGCTCGCCGCCATCGAGCACCGAGATGGTCGAAGCCGTCAGGTAGTCCACGGCATACACCACGCCGGGCGCATCGATGTTCGCAGCAGAAAGCCCACGCGGGGCGCGGGCGCCGGCAGCCACCACGACGGCGTCAAAGCCATCGAGCTTGGCCGCCACCGCAGGGTTCGTAACGTCAGCGCCCAGCTCAAACACAATGCCCAGCTCGCGCATAAGTGCCACGCGACGCTCGACCACGGACTTCTCGAGCTTCATGTTGGGAATGCCGTACATGAGCAGGCCGCCCGGGCGGTCGTCACGCTCAAACACCGTCACGCGGGCACCGCGACGCGCAAGCTCCCATGCTGCCACCAGGCCAGCCGGGCCGGAACCCACCACGGCAACCGTGGGCGCGCCCTCCCCTGCCGGCTCAAAGCGGCGCGGACCGCCATTTGCCCACTCATGGTCGCTGATCGCGCGCTCGTTGTCGTGAATCGTCGTGGGCTGGCCGTCGACCGAGCCCAGGTTGCACGCGGCCTCGCACAGCGCCGGGCACACGCGGCTCGTGAACTCGGGCATAGGCGAGGTGAGTGACAGACGCTCGGCAGCCTCGTCCCAGCGGCCGCGATACACTAGCTCGTTCCACTCGGGAATCAGATTGTGCAGCGGGCAGCCACTCGGACGCGCCTTGCCAAAGCTCGCGCCCATCTGGCAAAACGCCACACCGCACATCATGCAGCGGCTCGCCTGGGCACGGCGCGCATCGTCGTCGAGCTCCACGTACAGCGGATCGAAATCGCGGCTGCGCTCCTCCACGGGGCGCAGCTCGTGGGTCACGCGATCGATATCAAGAAAAGCACCGGGCTTACCCATGGCACTTACGCCTCCTTCTTGGTCGAAGCAACAGAGCTGGCGGTGGTGGACGCAGCGCCCGCAGCACCGCCCGCGACATCAAAGCGAGCGACATCCGCGGCACTCGCGCGCCCGGTCACAATGTCAAACGCCAGCTCCTCGGCTTGCGCATGCGTCTTGCCCACAGCCTCGGCCGCAGCGACAATCGCCAGCACGCGCTCGTACTCGGTCGGAATGACCTTCACAAAGTGCTTGCTCATCGAGTCGAAGCTGTAGAGCAGCTTAATGCCGCGCGGGCTCTGCGTCGCGTCCACGTGCTCCTGGATGAGCTCGCGAATCTGCGCCAGCTCGCCGGCCGTCGGGGCCTTGAGCTCAACGCTCTCGTGGTTCACACGGGCATCGAGCGTGCCGTACTGGTCAAAGACGTAAGCCACGCCGCCCGTCATGCCGGCGGCGAAGTTCTGCCCGACCTCGCCCAGGATGAGCGCCAGACCGCCCGTCATGTACTCGCAGCCATGGTTGCCGCAGCCCTCGACCACCACCGTGGCACCGGAGTTGCGCACGCCAAAGCGCTGGCCTGCCAAGCCGTTAATAAAGCCGCGACCGCTCGTGGCGCCAAAGAAGGCCACGTTGCCCACGATGATGTTCTCGTCGAACTTGTAAGTCGCATGCGGGTTGGGGCGCACCGACACCTCGCCGCCCGAAAGGCCCTTGCCAAAGTAGTCGTTGGCGTCGCCGCACACGTTGAGCGTAATGCCGCGCGGCAGGAAAGCGCCAAAGCTCTGACCGGCCGAACCATCGCAATCGATGGTAATGGAGCCGGCGGGCAGGCCCTCGGGATGCGCCTTGGTCACCACGTTGCCCAGGATGGTGCCCACGCAGCGGTTGACGTTGGCGATATCGGCGCGGAAGCGAATCGGACGCAGGTGCGCACGGGCATCGGCCGTATAGGGCACAAACAACGTGGAATCGAGCGTCTTGTCGAGCTCGCTGTCCGCAGCCATCTGCGGCAGGAAGTGGCGACCGTCGGCGCCCGGAATATGGGCACCGAACTCGCAGGTCGCGCTCGCCAGCACGGGCGACAGATCGAGCAGGTTGGCCTTGCGGTTGCCCGGGACCTCGACCTGGCGCAAGCACTCGGGATGGCCGACCATCTCGTCGACGGTGCGGAAGCCCAGGCTCGCCATGACCTCGCGCAGCTGCTCGGCAACAAAGAGCATAAAGTGCTCAACGTGCTCGGGCTTGCCGCGGAAGCCGCGACGCAGGCGGCAGTTTTGCGTGGCGATGCCGGCCGGACAGGTATCCTGCTGGCAGTCGCGCTGCATGAGGCAGCCCATGGAGATGAGCGGCATGGTCGCAAAGCCAAACTCCTCGGCGCCCAACAGGCAGGCGACGGCGACGTCGGTGCCGTCCATGAGCTTGCCGTCGGCCTCGAGCACCACGCGTGAGCGCAGGCCATTTTGCAGCAGCGTCTGCTGGGCCTCGGCAAGGCCAAGCTCCAGCGGCAGGCCGGCGTGCCAAATGGAATCGCGCGCCGCGGCACCTGAGCCGCCATTGTGGCCGCTGATCAAGATCTTGTCGGCAGCGCCCTTGGCCACACCGGTGGCGATGGTGCCGACGCCGGCCTCGCTGACCAGCTTGACCGACACGCGCGCGCCGGGGTTGGCGTTCTTAAGATCGAAGATAAGCTCCGCCAGGTCCTCGATGGAGTAGATGTCGTGGTGCGGCGGAGGCGAGATCAGGCCAATGCCGGGCGTGGACTGACGGACCTCGGCAATCCAGGGGTAGACCTTCTTGCCGGGCAGGTGTCCGCCCTCGCCGGGCTTGGCGCCCTGGGCCATCTTGATCTGAATCTCGAAGGCGCTGCACAGGTAGCGGCTCGTCACGCCAAAGCGCGCGCTTGCCACCTGCTTGATGGCGGAATTCTTGGAGTCACCGTTGGCCAGCGGGGTCTCGCGACGCGGATCCTCGCCGCCCTCGCCCGAGTTGGAACGACCGTGCAGGCGGTTCATGGCGATGGCCATGCACTCGTGTGCCTCTTTGCTGATGGAACCGTACGACATGGCGCCGGTGTTAAAGCGGCGGACGATGTTGAGCGCGGGCTCCACCTCGTCGAGCGAAACCGGCGTGCGGCCGCTGGCATCAAAGTCCAGCAGGTCGCGCAGGCGCACGGCACGGCCGGTGCGGTGCAGGCGGGCGCTGTACTCCTTAAAGGTGTCGTAGCTGTCCTCGCGGCAGGCGGTCTGCAGCAGGTAGACGGTCTGAGGGTCGATCAGGTGATCTTCGCCACCGAACGGGCGCCACTTGGTCAGGCCCAGTGTGGGCAGCTGATCGGGAGCCGGACTCTTAAGGATGGCAAGCGCGGCGTCATAGCGCTCATTCTGCTCGCGCTCGACGTCCTCGATACCCATACCGCCCACACGGCTCACCGTACCGGCAAAGTACGCGTTGACGAACTCCGGCGTAAAGCCCACGGCCTCGAAGATCTGCGCCGAATGGTAGCTCTGCACCGTGGAGATGCCCATCTTTGACATGATGGAGACAATGCCGGCAGTCGCAGCCTTATTGTAGTTGGCGATGCCCTGCTCGGCCGTCACGTCCAGGTCGCCGCGTGCCGCCAGATCGCGGATGCACGCATGTGCGTTGTACGGATAGATGCCGCTCGCGGAGTAGCCCACCAGTGCCGCAAAGTCGTGCGGGGACACGGCGTCGCCGCACTCCACCACGATATCGGCAAAGGTGCGCACGCCAGCGCGGATCAGATGGTTGTGCACGCAGCCCACGGCAAGCAGCGACGGCACGGGCACCTCGCCCGCTTCGGCGCGATCGCTCAACACCACGATGTTCACGCCGTCGCGGACCGCGGCCTCAACGTCCTCTGCGAGCTGCTTGAGTGCAGCCTGCAGCGCGCCCTCGCCGGCATCGCGGCGGTAGACGGCACGGAAACGGCGGGTCTTAAAGCCCACGCGGTCGATGGCGCAGATACGCTCGAACTCCTCCTCGCTCAGCAGCGGGCGCTCCAGGCGCACCAGCTGGCAGGCCGTACGGGAGTCCTCGAGCAGGTTGCCGTGGTTGCCCAGGTAGAGCGTGGTCGAGGTGACCATATGCTCGCGAAGGGCGTCGATCGGCGGGTTCGTGACCTGGGCGAACAGCTGATAGAAGTAGTCAAAGAACGAGCGCGTCTTCTTGGACAGGCAGGCCAGCGGCGCATCGATACCCATCGAGGCGAGCGGCGCCTTGCCCTGCTGGGCCATGGGACGCACGACTTCGTCAACATCATCCCAGTGATACCCGAGCTTGGCCATGCGCACGGCGGCGGGCACCTCGGCGTCCTCGGCGGGCGTGGGCGCGACGGGCTTGTCGAGCGCGTCGACGGTCAGCGTCTCTTCGGCGATCCAGTCGCGATAGGGCTTTTCCTTGGCGTAACGGGCGCGCAGCTCGTCGTTGTAGATGACGCGGCCGCGGGCAAAATCGACCTCGAGCATCTGGCCCGGTCCCAGACAGCCGCTCGTCAGGATGTTCTCGGGGCTCACCTCGATGGTGCCCACCTCGCTCGCCAGCATAAAGCGGCCGTCGCGCATCACGTAGTAGCGGGCGGGGCGCAGGCCGTTGCGGTCGAGGGCGGCACCCAGCGTGCGACCGTCGGTAAAGGCGATGGCGGCCGGGCCGTCCCAAGGCTCCATGAGCATGGACTGGTAGGCGTCGTAGGCGCGGCGTTCCTCGCTCAGGCTGTCGTTGTGGTCCCACGGCTCGGGCAACAGCATGGATGCGGCGCGCGTGAGCGGGCGACCGTTCATGACCAAAAACTCGAGCACATTGTCCAAAATCGCGGAATCGGAGCCCTCGCGGTTGATGATGGGCATCACGTGCTCAAGATCGTGCTGCAGCACGGGGCTGTACAGGTTGGGTTCGCGGGCGCGGATCCAGTTGACGTTGCCCTTGAGGGTGTTGATCTCGCCGTTGTGGATGATAAAGCGGTTGGGGTGCGCGCGCTCCCAGCTGGGTGTAGTGTTGGTGGAGTAGCGCGAGTGGACGAGCGCCACGGCCGTTTTGACGGCGGCGTCGTTGAGGTCGATGAAGAAGCGGCGCATCTGCGTGGCGACCAACATGCCCTTGTACACGATGGTGCGCGAGCTCATGGAGCACACATAGAAGATCTTGTCGCGCAGGGCAAACTCGGCGTCGGCCTTCTTTTCGATGGTACGGCGGCACACGTACAGGCGACGCTCAAAGGCATCGCCGGCGGGCGTGTCGTCCGGACGGCCCAGGAAGGCCTGCAGGATGGTAGGCATGCAGGCGCGGGCCGTCTCGCCCAGGTCGTGCGGGTCGACGGGCACCTCGCGCCAAAAGAGCAGCGGCACGCCAGCCTCGGCGCAGCCTTCCTCAAACACGCGGCGGGCATCCTCTACGCCCTTGTCGTCCTGCGGGAAGAACAGCATGGCCACGCCATAGTCGCCCTCTGCCGGCAGAATCTGGCCGCACTTTTGAGCCTCTTTACGGAAAAAGTGATGCGGAACCTGGAACAGGATGCCAGCGCCGTCGCCGGTGTTCTTCTCGAGTCCCGTGCCACCGCGGTGCTCCAAGTTGACCAGAATGGACAGCGCATCGTCCAGAATCTGGTGATGGCGCTCACCGTTGATATCGGCAAGCGCGCCGATGCCACATGCATCGTGGTCGAATTCGGGGCGATAAAGGCCCTGCTGCTGAGCGGAATCTGCCTGCATCGCGATCCTCCCCTAGATATTTAGACAGTCAGTTGAATAGGCATAGTAGGAGCATCGCCGGCCCGTTGTGTTTCCCGCCCGTTTCGAAACAATCGCGTAACGCACGCCCTACGAGTGGACACCGCCGACCTCAAGGACGGCAACAAGGGCCCAAGTTCGACCTGTAAACTCACCGCTTCAAACATCTCAATCTGTAACAGTAAGACCCAATTTCGACGACTAACTGTTACAGATTGAGATTTTCTGCAGGACAGTTTTGGTTTGTCTCGATCTGTAACACGAAGGGCCGGTTTTTGCAGCTAACTGTTACAGATCGAGATTTTCCATAGGACCATTTCTTCCTGTCTCGATCTGTAACACCTAGGTCCAATTTCCATCCCTAGTTGTTACAGATCAAGATATTTCGGCAACTCCTTTCCCCATTTTATTCAAATACAACAATTTTGTTAGTCTCGGTTAACCTTTAAGCCTAAAACGGGTACCCTTTACGGCGTCAAACAAACGGCACGCAGGAGCGCACCATGCTCAACCATCTCAAACAACACTTTGGCTCCCGGCGTACCGGTGGTCACGGAGGCCTAGACATTGCGCGGCATGTCGGCCCCGGGCTGCTCGTGACCGTCGGCTTTATCGACCCGGGCAACTGGGCCTCCAATATGGCCGCGGGCTCGCAGTTTGGCTACGCGCTGCTGTGGATCGTCACGCTGTCCACAATTATGCTCATTGTGCTGCAGCACAACGCGGCACACCTGGGTATCGCCACGGGCGCCTGTCTTGCCGAGGCCACGACACGTTACCTTCCCCGCTTCGTTGGGCGCACGGTGCTTGCCAGCGCCTATCTCGCGACCATCGCCACCGCCATGGCCGAAGTCCTGGGCGGTGCGATTGCCCTTCAAATGCTCTTTGGGCTGCCCGTGCGCGCGGGCTGCGTCATCGTGGCGGCAGTATCGATGGCGATGCTCATGACGAGCTCCTACAAGCGCGCCGAGCGATGGATCATCGCCTTCGTAGGCGTGGTAGGACTCTCGTTTTTGGCTGAGCTTACGCTGGTCAAGGTCGACTGGCCGCAGGCCGCCGCAAGCTGGATCACACCCAGTATGCCCACCGGCTCGGCCGCGATTATCGTTAGTGTCCTGGGTGCGGTCGTTATGCCCCACAACCTCTTTCTACACTCCGAGGTCATCCAATCCATGCACTTCGAAGGCCAAGGCGAGCAGGTTATCGAGGAACGTCTGCGCTACGAGCTCTTCGACACGCTCTTTTCGATGGGCGTGGGCTGGGCGATCAACTCGGCCATGGTCATCCTGGCCGCAACGACCTTCTTTGCGCACGGCATTCTCGTAGACGACCTCGCCGTCGCAGCGGACACGCTCTCCCCCATTCTGGGCCCGGCAAGCTCCACCATCTTTGCGGTGGCGCTGCTGTTTGCGGGCATATCGAGTAGTGTGACGGCGGGCATGGCGGCGGGCACCATCACCGCGGGCATGTTCGACGAGGAATACGACATCCACGACCGGCACTCATCGATTGGAGTGGCGGTCTGTTTCGTCGGCGCAGTGGCGGCGTGCCTGATCGTCCCGAATCCTTTTGAGGGTCTCATCTGGAGTCAGGCGCTGCTGTCGCTTCAGTTGCCGATTACGGTCTTTGTGCTCATACGACTCACCAGTTCGCCCCGCGTTATGGGCAAATACGCCAACTCGCGCCCGCTCAACGCGCTGCTCGTAGGGATCGGCGTCATCGTGACGATTCTCGACATCGTGCTGCTAACGGGAATGTAATTGAGATGGCGTGACTGTCCAGATATAACGCCTCAATCTGTAAAACGTGAGACCGTTTTAAACCGTCAGATAAATCAAAAGGGTCCCGGCCGAGAATTCGACCGGGACCCTTGGACAGAGCTACATGTTGTTACAAGTCGTGTGTCTACGAGCTACTCCTCGACAAGCTCAAACTCATCGGGGCCGACGCCGCAGACCGGGCACACGTAGTCCTCGGGCAGCTCGGGCGTGTCGACCTCAACCTCGTAACCGCAAACGGTGCACACAAACTTATACGTCTTCTTCTCCTCAGCCATGATGTTCTCCTCTCGAACGTGACTGTTGGTGTACTTACTTATTAGTATATATTCTCAATAACATAATGCAAGTATTTTTAGAACATTTCTAGCCTTGATACGACGAGGCTTTGGGCGGCGTCTTGCCCTTTAGCACCTTGTGATAGTAGTTGTACGTCAGCGGCGTCTCGTCGCTCAGGCGCTCGGCATCCTCGACCTCGCCAATAAACAGCAGATGCGTGCCCACATCCACAGTGTCGATCAAACGGCAGCTAAACAGGGCCGCCGCATGCTCGGGCACATAGGGCATGCCCAGAGCCGTCTCGCGGGTCTCGTATTTGGCAAACTTGTCATAATCGCTGCTGGTGCGGAACCCAAAGTTACCGATGTAGAGCATGTCGGCCGTCTGATCGATCACGGTCAGCGCGAACGCTTTGGCCGATGCGATGACGCCCGAGGTGACATTGTCCTTGTTCACGGCAACCGAAATACGCGGCGGCATGGACGTCACCTGCACCGCAGTGTTGATGACGCAGCCGGCGCGCAGCCCGTCTGCCGCAGCGCTCACCACGTACAGACCGCTCGGCATGGTAAAGAACGCAGTTTTGTCCATAACGATCACTCCCCTAGCTCGGGTTGGAACCTCATGAATGTATGTACCCACAAAAAAGGCGGCACCCATAACGGACGCCGCCTTTGAGACATATGTGTCAGAACGGTAAGAAAGATGAGACGCCCGCAGTTGCGGTGAAATAGGGACTGAATAGCCCCTCAAACAGGCAAAACAGTCCGTATCTCACCGCAACTTATGCAGAGTGCCTAACGGTTGCGTTCCTTAAGGGCGCGGTCGATCTCGCGTTGGACATCACGCTTGGCCATGTCCTCGCGCTTGTCGTAGAGCTTCTTGCCGCGACCCAGACCCAGCAGCAGCTTTACGCGGCCGTCGGTATTAAAGTAGAGCTCCAACGGAACCAGCGCATAACCACGGTTGCGAAGTTTGCCGTCAAGAAAGTCGATCTCCTTGCGGTGCAGCAGCAGACGACGCCGACGGTCGGGATCGCGATTCCACACGCCACCATGGCTATAAGGGTGGATATGCAGTCCGACGAGCCAGCACTCGCCGCCACGAATCAGCGCAAAAGTGTCAGTGATCTGACAGGCGCGCTCGCGAATCGACTTGACCTCGGTGCCGCTCAGCTCAATACCGCATTCGAACGTCTCATCGATAAAGTACTCGTGATGCGCCGAGCGATTCTTAGAAATGAGCTTGCGTTCACGCTTACTGGGCATCGCCGACCTCCTTGGCGCCATCGACGTTTGAGCCCGCAGTCTCGCGCTTTGCCTTGCGCTCGGCATTGAGCTCGGCATCGCTCTCGCGCACCAGTTTGATAATCGCCGCGCAGGCCTCCTCGCCCACCAAGTCGCGAGCACGCACCGTCAGGCGCGTCGCCTCCTGCTTGTCGCCGTCGCTTGCAGCATCGGTCGCGCACATAATCAGGCAGATGGCAATCTCGGCCGAAGGCGAGGTCGGCACGCCTTGCAGGGCCAGTTCACCCATCACGTGGTCGTCGCTCTCATCAGCGGCATCCGGATAGGTGGTATGGATCTTGTTGAGCAGGCGCGTCGTATGCGCATCGTTGGGCGCCAGGCGCAGCGCCAGACGCGCGCAGCCCACGGCAGCCGAAACGTTCTCGGTCTCGGGCTCCAAGAAGTACTGACCTAGATTGGCGTAAGCGCGGGCGGCGCACTTGCCATCGCTTGCACGCTCCAGCACCGAGAACGAGAGCGATGCCCATTCCTGCTTGTCCTCGAGTGCGCGGAACAGCTCGGCCAAATCCAAGCGATAGTTGCAGTTCATGGGGTCCCAACGCACAGCCTGCATCAGGGCATTACGAGCGCTCACATAATCCTGCTGGCGAATGTAGGCAAACGCCATGTCAGAGTACAGGCGGTCAAACGGCACCTCGACCTGCACGAGCTCGCGCGGATCCTTCTCCACGCGGCGATAGGCCAAGCGCTCAAACTTGCTATCGAAGCTAAAGTATTGACGCTTCTCCTCCGTCTTGCACTCAGCATCAATATACTCCTCGGCGAGCTCCACCAGACGCTCCAGCAGCGGCGTCGCCGTAGCCAGGTCGCCCTGCGCCAGATAGTTCTCGGCATACGTGATGTCTTGCAAGCTGATGGGCAGATCCATGGCTACTCCTCGATCCGAGCGAAACACGGCAGGCGCCGTATATACGGTCAATACACAAAACCCGGGTCTCTTACGAGGCCCGGGCGTTCAATTTTGGTAGCCCGTACCAGATTCGAACTGGTGATCTCCGCCTTGAGAGGGCGGCGTCCTAAACCGCTAGACGAACGGGCCATATGTAGCAAATGCAATGGCTGGGATGGAGGGAGTCGAACCCCCATTGACGGAACCAGAATCCGCTGTCCTGCCATTAGACGACATCCCAATGACTGCATCGCTGCGCTCGGCTGTGCCTTTGCGCAAGAAAGAAATATACGGGAAGTCTCGCCGTGACGCAAGCCCCAATTTTGACTTTTTTGAAATTCAGTCAAATTGGCCTAATTTAGTCCAACCCGTGAAGGACCTGTGAAGCCGACCGCTGTACACGAGGGGCAAAACGCCGCGAGCGGTAGCCGTCAACCGTTGGCAGATTCTACCGCGAAAACGATAGCACCAGGCAACACAATCGAAGTATCAATGATCGCGTAGATATCGAGGCGCCATGGACGAAGAGCTTGATTACCTATGGGAGACCCTGGGCCTCGAGATCACTGCCGACCTTTGGCCCGAACGGGACAAAATTCACCCCACGTTACGCCCCGCCATTACTGTGGTGCAGGCAAAATACCGCCGTGCATCCTTTTTGATCATGCGGATGTCATGGCACGCGGGACTCCCCGACCTTAAGCGAATCCAGGCAAGCCTCGTCGAGCTGTCCGGCATGCCGACCGTCATATCCGAGGCGCACCTGGAGCAGCGCCAGCGCGAGCGACTGCAACAGCAGCGGATTCCCTTTATCTGCCCTGGCGTTCAGGCATATCTGCCCTTTATGGACGAGGAGTACTGGAGCGGCAAGCCCAACAAGCACGTAAAAGTCTACGATCCGCACGAATGGGCACAGCTGGCGGACTGACTGAGGCAGGCCCGCCGGCGGAAAGTGCGTCCCACCCTGAGCACTCAAAACGGGTCGCACTTTCCGCAGCCGCTACAGCAACGCCTCGGCCCAAGTCGATTCCCTAAAGCCGGGAATCGCAAAGTCGTCCCCCACCAGCAGCGGACGCTTGACCAGCATGCCGTCGGTCGCCAGCAGCTCGTAGCACTCCCGATCCGTCATACCCGCATCCAGACGCACCTTCAGGCCCAGCTCTCGATATTTCATGCCCGACGAATTAAAGAAACGCCGCACCGGCAGCCCCGAACGAGCAATCCAGGTCGCAAGCTCATCAGCCGTGGGATTGTCCAAAACGATATCGCGGTCGACATACTCAACCCCATGTTCGTCCAGCCATGCCTTGGCCTTCTTACAGGTCGAGCACTTGGGATATTCAACAAACAGTACGGTCATGGGAATCCTCCGAATATAGATCGGCCAACGCAGGCACACGCCACACGAGGCGCCTTCGTATGATGGGCCAATTGTAGCCCACGGGTCACACGCTAAACGAACCGTACCCCGAATCCGCGTTTGATGAACGGCAGCAGTTCCATTGCCTCGGGCGTGATATGGCCCGCAACGTTCATGCGCTCGTCACCGGGAAGATCGACCCGCGCAATCTCAAGCTCGCCTTCGTAGCGCCCATATCCGCTATTGCTCACAGCGATCGACCCGGCCTTTCGCGGCAGGCCGGCTCCGACATCCGTCGGCACGGAATCCGGCTTAAGCGTCGTACGTGACTCCTGAGACCTAAAGATGAGGACGCTCGAGTCGGGCCGGTCGTGATGAATCTGCCCGCGCACATAGGCATAACCGGGCTCAAGCTCGCTTTGCAGGTCCACGTATCCGGCGGAAACTTGAGCAAACTGCGCCCAGCCCGCATCGGAAAGATCGGGGTCGCCGACCAACACAATGTCGCAATCGGCGCCATGTGCAAGCTCAAGCATATTGAGGGCAACCTTTGATGCGCGACCGCGCTGCGCCTCGACCGTCGGCAGTCCCTCGAATACCGGCCCGCGAACGTTAGCATCACCCGGCACAAAAGCCATGATTTCGAATCCAAGCGCCGCAAGACGAAGATTCACCCGAGCAATGTCCTCCAGAGCTAAACCGGTATAAGGCTTGGGGTAAAAATTGTGGCAGGCGGCAAAACGAGTCACATCGGCACCGGCCTCACGCCACGATGCGATTTCATCAGAACTCACCGTCGATGCATTGACCACAATGTGAAATACACCGGACAGCTCCGCGACCCGCTGGGCGCTAAAGCCATAGTCCAAACGAAGGTATTCCAACCCCAGATCGCGCAGGTCCTCGATGCGCTCAAGCCCGAGCAAATCGCACGTGCGAGGCCCCACATCGGCAATGAGCGCAATGCCGCGGGCGGAAAGCAGCGACAGCACATGACGGACCTTATCGGCATACGCCGCTCCCCCATCCTCGGGAATATGCAGCGAGGTGAACGCATAGCGCGCACCCGCCGCGGCACCATGTTCAATCGTCCGCTCAATATCCTGCAGAGGGCTGGAAAGATAAATCGAAATACCCGTTTTCACGCTTCAACGCTCCTTTAAAAAAGGCCGGCGGAGCAGCTAGCCCCGCCGGCACAACCATAACATCAAGAAATCTGCCGCGCGCCGCGAGCCCCGAGCAACACGGCTCGCGATATCAAACTACTCGCCAAAGAACTCGTTGATCTTCTGCTCGTCGACACCGAAGAACCACGTCAGGACAAAGCCGGCGGCATAGGCAAGCAGCATAGCGGCAACGTAGCCGAGTTGCTGGCCAGGAACGACGATCAGCAGGCCAAACAGACCGGAAACGCCCTGAGAAACCGTGCCGATGTGAAGCAGCGCCGCGAGCGCGCCGCCAAATCCGGCACCCAGGCAGGCCGTCACAAACGGACGAACGAGCGGCAGCGTAACAGCATACATCAGAGGCTCGCCCACACCCAGGATTCCAACGGGAATGGACTCTGCGACGTACTTCTTGAGCTTGGCGTTCTTGGTCTTAAAGTACAGCGCCAAACCGGCACCGACCTGGCCGCCGCCAGCCATCATAAGGATGGGAAGAAGGTAATTGATACCCTTGGTAGCGCCGTCGGGATCGTTGAGCATAGCGTGGATCGGCGTGAGCGCCTGATGCAGGCCGACGGAAACCAGCGGCAAGAAGCCTGCCGACAGGATATAGCCGCCCAGGACGCCCAGCTTCTCGAAGATAAAGGTCAAAACGCTAAAGATGGCAGTCGTCAGCCATGCACCAACCGGCTGGATGACGAGCATCAGAGCAAAGGCGCCGATGATGAGCACCAGCAGCGGGGACAAGAACGTGTCGAGTGCGTTGGGCATAACCTTGCGAATCTGACGCTCCATCCAGGCAAAAAATGCGCCAGCGATGAGAGCCGCGATCATGCCGCCCGCTGCGGGGTTGTACTGCGCATTGGTGAGCGGCAGCAGAATGGCAGTGGCAGGATCAGCCGCGCCAGGCGCAAGCAGGGGCATGGCACTGTTGGCGATGCACATCATGCCGGCGATGCCGCCCAGCGCAGCGGAGCCACCAAACTCACGTGCCGCGTTATAACCCACCAAGATGGGCAGATAGGCGAACAGGGCCCAGCCCATGGAACGAATGCCCTGGTACCACCACTCGCCTGCAAGCGCGCCTGCCGTCGAGACGTTAATGACGTTGCAGATACCGTTGATGAGGCCAGCCGCAATGATGCCGGGAAGCAGGGCGACGAAGACATTGGAAATCTTCTTGAGGAAGGCCTGAACCGGCTTGGACTCGTACTTGGCCTTCTGCGCGGCCTTGTTCGTGGCCGCAGCGTCAACCACGCTCTCGTCGGCAACGCCTTTCGCAAGGCCGGTGAGCTTGGAGAACTCCTCGAGCACCTTATTCACCTTGCCCGGACCCAGCACGATCTGCATCGTGTCGTCCTCGACCAGGCCCATCACGCCGTCGAGCGCCTTAATGCCCTCCGTGTCGACGTTGTCCGCGTCTTTGACGGTCACGCGCAGGCGCGTCATGCACGCCGCGTTTGCTAGCACGTTGTCTTTACCGCCCAAAAGATCCAGCAGCTTTTGAGCCAGCTCTTTGTTCGTCATAACTCCTCCTTGTATTGGATATCTCGTCTGGATGTCATATCAGCTCACGCCGCGCACCTATCGGGCGTCGGCATTGCTCTTCTCATGGCCACTCACCGCAGCACGGACATGGCCTCGCGCCCGCTCAAGAGCTACCGCGGCCTGCTCGGCATCGCAGTCCAGCAGCACCGAGACAATAGCGGTTTTTACGTGGCCGCCGGCATCTGCAAGCGCCTGAACAGCGCGCTCGCGCGTGCAGCCGGTCGCCTCCATCACGATGTTCTGGCCGCGCACCACCAACTTCTCGTTCGTCTGCTGCACATCGACCATCAGGTTTTGGTATACCTTGCCGATCTTGACCATAGCACCGGTCGAAATCATGTTGAGAATGAGCTTCTGGACCGTTCCCGCCTTGAGCCTCGTTGAGCCGGTCAGCACCTCGGGACCGGGCACGGGCTCAATGGCAAGATCTGCGCTCTCCCCAATCTTCGACCCTTGGTTACAGGCAATTGCAATGGTCTTGCACCCAGTTGCCTTGGCGTACACAAGGCCGCCCACCACATAGGGAGTACGACCGCTTGCCGCCAGGCCAACGACAAGATCCTTGTCCGAGAGTCCACGCTCTCGCAGGTCGTTCGCGCCAAGCTCCTCGCTGTCTTCGGCACCTTCGACAGCCTTGATAAACGCCGTCTCGCCCCCGGCAATGAGCCCGACGACCAGATCGGGCGATACGCCAAACGTAGGCGGGCACTCCGAAGCGTCAAGCACGCCCAAACGACCACTAGTGCCCGCGCCCATGTAAAAGACGCGACCGCCGCGCTCAAGCGCCTCGGCAGCCCAGTCGATTGCTGTGGCAACCTGGGGCAACACTTTCGTGACCGACTGGACGGCACGAAGATCCTCATCGTTCATCGTCGTGACGATTTGCAGCGATGTCATCGTATCGAGGTCCATTGACCTTTGATTACGCTGTTCGGTCGTGAATTTTGTTAAATCGAGCATTTCATTCACCTCATCTTTCCTGTTTCTCGATGTAGTTTTGCTTAATGACATGCGTCGCCCGTTCGTAGTCGCTGGCAACGTAAGCAGCGTACAGGGCATCGACAACCATAAGCTGGGCCATACGCGAAGCCATGGCACCGCTGCGGATCAAGGGTTCACTCGCAGCAACGCCGAGCACGGCATCGGCCATGGTGGCAAGCTTGGATGATCCATCTACTTTGGTAACGGCCACAACGGGACAGTTGTGACGTTGAGCCTCGGCGGTGCAGTCCAGCACCTCTTGCGTCAAGCCCGAGTAGCTAAAGGCGATTGCCATATCGCCCTCATGCATGTTCTTGGCACATAAGAGCTGATCATGCCAGTCGTCGTACAGATGGCACTCTTTGTCGACACGCATGAGCTTTTGCGCCAGGTCGTGCGCGACCAAACGAGAGGCACCAATACCGAACAGATTGACCGCGCGCGCCCGCTTAAGACGGGCCGCGCATCGCTCCAAGACGGTGTAATCGAGCGTTCGCGCCGTCGCCTCGATCGTGCGCACGTTGCTTTTCATCACCTTCCCCACGATACGTTCGACGCTGTCATCCATGGAGATGTCCTCGAGGGCAACGTCTTTCTTGTCACCTAAGAGCGCCAGCTCGGCAATCAGTTCGCGTTGGAACTCCTTGTAGCCCGCAAAACCCAAACGCTTGCAAAAGCGCAAAATGCTCGAGGGCGAGGAGAACGTGACATCGGCAAGACCGCGGACGGACAGCCCGACCACCTCGTGCGGATGAGCGCTTACATATGCGATGACATTGCGTTCCGCCGGGCTCGCGCTGAGCTCACGCTCGCGAAGCCGCAAAAGCAATCCGTTTGCCATCTCAAACACCTCCGTTGAGAAGAATTAAAGACCAACGAACGATTCGTACCGGATACAAACAGCTTTTGCGGTACATTGTGCCGCATCGTGGCGCACAAAGGGCGAGCGTTCTACCGCTCGCCCCTCAAATCCGACCGCTCGGAAATACGCGCGACACAAAATAATTCAACGAAGTCGCATTATCAGAAACGGGTTTGTTACCGGCTAGCGCCTCGCATGGGCACCGATCGGCCGAGTCGCATGGCGCACCAACGCCGCCGCCAGCAATACCAACAGCATGGCGGTGACATAGCCCGCAGCATCGAATCCTAAATCGATAACGTCGAAATGCCTGCCGGGAACAAAGATCTTATGCACCTGATCGCCAACGGAGCAGGCGGCGCAAAAGAGCAATACGGGCACGCAACGGGAGCATACGCTCCACGGACGTCTGGAAAAGCAAACCACGACCACCGAGGCGAACAATCCGACGAAGAAAAACTCTACGGTATGGGCAACGCGACGGACGTTCGCGCCCACCCACATGCGAATGGAAGCAAGTCGGCCAGACCGGACATTCGAGGCAGCCGAATCGGTGCCCCCGGTCATTCCGTTCTCCGCCTGAGCTTCACCCGTGGCATCGACAGCCTGAACGCCCGTAGCCTGGCCCTCCACCACACGCGCGGTAGACTCGCTCAGCAACGACGTCTCCACCGCATTTTGCTCCGTCAGCACCCAGATGCCCGCCAGCGTTGCAGCGAACAGAACGATCGCGGTCCATCCGATTATCTGTTTTACGCGCGCCAAGGGCCAACCTCCTTTTTTGAATATCAGCGAGTGTAGCCCCAAATGGCATCGTCACCGTATCAAAATTTGAATCGCAACAGGAAGCGACAAAGCGACGCAAACCCCTACCCCGCCTCGCGCATCCAGCGATCGAACGTCCCCACGCACACGCCCAAGCACTTTGCTGCCTGGCTGCGGGTAATATCGCCCGCCTCATAGCTATCGCGCACCAGCTCAAACTGAGGAGGGCACGGCTTGCGAGGTCGACCGAAACGGACCCCTCGCGCCCGCGCCGCTGCAATTCCCTCCGCTTGGCGCCGATGGATATTCTCGCGCTCCATCTGCGCCACGTAGCTCAGCAGTTGCAGCACAATATCGGCAATCAGGACGTTGGTCACATCCGGCGCGCCGCTGGCCCTAGCGCGCGTGTCAAGCAATGGCATGTCCAACACCACAATGGCAACCCCGAGCTCCTTGGTAATGCGTCGCCATTCCTCAAGAATCTCGGAGTAATTACGACCAAGTCGGTCGATAGAAAGCACCACCAGCACGTCCCCGTCTCCCAGGACGTGCAGCAGCTCGCGATAATGCGGTCGATCGAAGTCCTTGCCGCTCGCATGGTCGGCATAAATATTCGCTGAGCCCACGCCATAGGCGCCCAGCGCATCCAGCTGCCGATTCAGATTCTGATCGCGCGAACTCACCCGCGCATAACCGTACACCGTCGCCATCTCATCCCCGCTTTCTTGTAAACCTGCCAAAAAGGGACAGGTTTATTTTGGTAGGTTTTACCTCTCAAATAGCAGGTAAGCGGGGGCCGAGCAGACGGCAAGGTAGCCACGATTCAAATGCGGAGGGCGGTCCCGAAAGGCCGCCCTCCGCTCCCCCACCATGAGTCGGGATTTGGCTAATGGATAAGCTTAAAGTCCAAGTGCCCACGCGTGGTATTGACGCGCGAGACCTCGATAATCACGCGCTGCCCCAGCTCGTAACGGGTGCCCGTGTCGGCACCTGTGAGCGTTAGCGCGTCCTCGTCGAACTCGAACCACTCGTTGCCCAGACTCTTGATCGAAACCAAGCCTTCGACCTGCGTTAGGTCCAAGCGCACAAAAAGGCCCATGCTGCTAACCCACGAGACGGTTCCGGCATAGCGCTCGCCCAGACGGTCCTCATAGTACTGGGCAATCTTGATCTTTTGCGTCGCATGGCTGGCGGCATCTGCCGCGCGCTCGGCATCGCTGCATGCGCGGCAGATCTGCGGCAGAATGCGCGGCAGCGACTCGCGCCCCTTGCCGATCAGCCGCGGCGTACGGACCAAGGCGCCCTTGCCGCCGAGCTGCTCATAGGCCAACTGCAGTTTGAGCACGCGGTGCACCACCAGATCGGGGTAGCGACGGATGGGACTCGTAAAGTGACAGTAGCACGGCGCGGCGAGCGCAAAGTGGCCCTCGTTGCGCGGCTTGTACAGCGCGCGCTGCATGCTGCGCAGAAGCAGTGTGTTGACGAGCGGTGCGTTGGCCGTACCGGCGGCAGCATCAACTGCAGCCTGCAGCTCATCGGGGCTCCCCAGGGCAATACCGGCAGCACGGCGATCGTCGATGATGCCTAGCTGCGCCAGCGCAACGGCGGCACCGTGCAGGCTATCGGGACTCGGATCCTCATGCACGCGATAGCAGGCCTCGATATCACGGTCTGCCAGCCACTCTGCAACGCACTCGTTGGCGAGCAGCATGGCTTCCTCGATAAGCGACGTGGCGCACGAACGCTCACGCGCCACAATCTGCACGGGTACTCCGTCCTCATCCAACAGAGCACGAATCTCGGCCGTGTCAAAATCGACTGAGCCGCGGGCGCGACGGATACGACGGCGGAGTTCGGCGAGTTCGTTGGCGGCGACAAGGAAATCGCCGAGGTCGACGTTGTAGCCGCGGGCGGCCTCCTCGCACGCAAGACCGCGCTCAAGCGCTTCCTCGCGCGAGGTCTCGGCAGCCGCAACATCCTCAGCGGCGCCTTCCAGCACCGAATACTCAACCGTGCCGGCACGCACCAGCAGCGCCTCGGCGCCGTCATAGTCCATACGCACACGCGAGCGAATCACGCTGGGGTACGGATCGTAATGCCGCACGCGGCCCTGCGCATCAAGCTCGATATCGACGGTAAACGCCAGGCGGTCCTCGTCAGGGCGAAGCGAGCACAGGTCATTGGACAGGCGTTCGGGCAGCATGGGAAGCACGCGATCGGCCAGATACACCGATGTCGTACGATGACGAGCCTCAAGATCGATATGCCCGTCCCAAGCCACATAGTGTGAAACGTCGGCGATATGCACACCCAGCTTGTAGCCACCCTCGGGCGTGCGCTCCAACGAAATGGCATCGTCAAAGTCGCGCGCGTCGACTGGGTCGATCGTGATGACAAAGCGGTCGCGCAGATCGCGGCGGAGCGGGTCCTTAAGCGCCGCGGACACATCGAGCGAAAGCCCCTCGGCCTCGTCCAGCGCGGCCTCGGGATAGCTATCGGTATAGCCGTAACGCGCCATCACATATTGAACGCCCAAATCGGGCGCGTCATCTCCGCCAATGCGGCGTTCGATCGTCACGGTACCCGATTCCAGGCGCGTCGGGTAGGTCAAAATGCGCGCGACAACGGCATCACCCGGGTGAACGCCCAGACGATCCGCCGAGGTATCCTCGGGCAGAATGAAGAAGTCGGCCTTCAAACGCGAATCGAGCGGCTCAATCACACCGAGCGGACCGGCGGTCTGGTACGTACCCACTACGCTTATGGCTGCGCGCTCAACCACACCCTCGATCACGGCGCGCCGCTCACCGTGCGGGCTGTTCTTAATGCTCACGGCAACGGTATCGCCGTCCATGATCTCACGCTTGCCGCGACCCATGACCTTGTAGTCGCCATTCTCGGTTATGACATAGGCACTGTGCTCATGGAGCTGCACGCGCCCGGTCAGGCTCGGACGGCGTTCGCTGCGCACCGGCCCGCGCTTATTGCGAGCTCCACGCTTATGCTTGTTATTGCGCCCCATGGCGCCTCCTAACTATCGATTGCGAACTCCAAAGAGTCTACCCAAATGATTCGCTTTCCTGCCGTCCCCTAGGGATCAAAAAACGGGCCGCCCCATAAGAGACGACCCGTTGGAAGGGATGAATTCCAAGCATGCCTACACGCGCAGGTAGCGGCGCATGGCGATGGCAGAACCAAAGAGACCGATAATCACACCGACCAGAATCAGCGCAGCATAGGTCACCAGGTAGTACTGCATCGGCAGGGCAAACGACATCCAGCCGATGCTCTCCTGCAGACGCGGAATCATCAGATTGCGCAGCAGCTCCAGAACGCCGATGGAAAGCAGCGAGCCCAAAATGGCCTGCAGCACGCCCTCGGTGATAAACGGGCCACGAATGAAGCCGTTGCTGGCGCCGACCAGACGCATAATCGCAATCTCACGACGACGCGCCGTGATGGACAGGCGAATCGTGTTGTTGATGAAGATGAATGCGATAAAGGTCAGAAGACCAACGAGCACCACGGCGGCGATGCGGATGTAGTTGGTCACCTGGAACAGGCGGCTCACTTCCTCCTGGCCGTACAGCACGCTCGCGTTGACGTCGCCGTCATCCGCGATCTTCTGGAAATCGGCATCCTTCTTGAGCTTCTTTGCCGTGCTCTCGACCTTGGACGGATCGTCCATCTCAATAGCGAAGGAAGCCGGCAGCGGGTTCTGGCCATCGAGCGCGCTCATGGTGGCGTCGGCGTTGCCCGACATCTTGCTCGTATACTCGGCCAGCGCGTCGTCCTTGTCCTTATAGGTCACGGACTTGACGTTATTCCACGTCTTAAGCTCGGCCTCAAAAGCCTGAACATCGGCCTGATCGGCGTCATCACTAATGAACGCGTTGATGACAACCTGATCCTCGACGGTGCCGATCACGGAGTTCAGCATCGCAGAGCCCATGATGAACAGGCCGATGATAAACAGCGAAAGGAAGATCGTGATGACGGCGCCGAGCGAGGTAGTCCAGTTACGGAAGAAGTGGCTGATTGCCTCTTTGAAGGAGTAGCCCACGTTAGTTGGTGCCATAGTTGCCGTAACCTCCCCTCTCCTGGTCGCGGATGACGTGGCCGCCCTCGAGGGCGATCACGCGACGGTGCATGCTATCGACCATCTCGCGGTCGTGCGTGGCGACGATCACGGTGGTGCCGGTGCGGTTAATACGCTCAAGCAGCTTCATGATGCCCAGCGAGATCGCCGGGTCGAGGTTGCCCGTGGGCTCGTCGCAGATCAGCAGCGGCGGACGGTTGACCATAGCACGGGCGACGGCAACGCGCTGCTGCTCGCCACCGGAAAGCTGGTCGGGCAGCGAGTCCATCTGATCGGCCAGACCGACCAGGCGCAGCACCTCGGGCACCTGGCTGCGAATGACGCCCTTGGGCTTGCCGATGCACTGCAGGGCAAACGCCACGTTTTCGTAGGCGGTCTTTTGCGGCAGAAGTTTAAAGTCCTGGAACACGGCGCCAATCTGGCGGCGCAGGAACGGAACCTTGCGGTTCTTGATCTTCATGAGGTCCTGACCGGCAACCAGGATGCGGCCGCTCGTCGGCTTGACGTCGCGGTTGAGCGTCGACAGCAGCGTGGTCTTACCCGAGCCGGAGTGACCGACCAGAAAGACGAACTCGCCCGGATAGATCTCGATGTTGATGTCGTCGAGTGCGGGCTTGTTGGGCTGTGCCGGATAGATCTTGGTGACATGCTCCATAAGGATGACGGGCTCGACACCGGCCTGCTTGGCCATCTTCTTGCGGCTGGCCTGCGGATCGATGGGCGCAAACACCGACGTAAAATCGGGGTTGTTGAGCGCGTTATCGAGGCTTGCGACCTCGGCGGCTTGATCGCTCTCGACCACCGGGGCAGCAGGCTGCGTGGGGTCGGGAATAGCGGCAAAGAGACCGGACTGCGCAGGCTGAGGAGCCGGCGTCGCAGGGGCCAAGGGGTCGGGAATGCCGGCCATGGTAGGCTGCGGCGTGGCGGCACCAGCCTGGGGCTGCTCCACGCGAGCGGTCACGGCCTGAACGGGCTCAAAACCCACCGTGCCGGAAAGCGCGACATCGCTGGTTGGATTGTAGGCAAAGGGATCCGATGCCGGCTGTGCCTGATCTGCCGGCTGAGCGGGGGCCTGAGCAACAGGCTGGCCCTCTGAATCCGGAGTGGCGAAACGACTGCCCTGGACGCCTGCCTGCGTCTTGGGGGCATCATCGCCCGCACCGGAGGTACGGAAGTGGTTACCCACTGGTGCTCCTTATCGTCGTGCGTTTAAACTACATGAGCGCTTTGTATTTTAGCAGCATTAGCTTTGCTGCACATAAGAAGCATGGCGTGCTTAGGGATCCCGTCGGCCGGGCACAGGGTTACTCTCCAAATCGTCCTCGGACATGTCGGAGCCCCCGCTGCGCGCTTCGCGCGGCAGGGGCTCCTCCGTCCTGCGGAAAGATTTGGAGAGTAACCCTGTGCCCGGCCTGCGATAACTAAGGGGTCGCTGCGTTTATCTTGAAGTGCTGCATATACAAAGTTGGAAGGGTCTGAATTGCACTTTGCCGATATATGCCCTTTTCCCTGATGGGACCGTGCTTGAGGGGCGTCTTCATAAGTTGCGGTGAAATAGGGACTGTTTGGGGGTGCGGACGATTTCTTGGACCGCGCCTAGGCGTATCCAAGCTTCC
>CAJLVJ010000021.1 GCA_905210085.1 uncultured Collinsella sp.
TCAGGGAAGCGGGGCTGTCCCTCCCGGAATCGTCCAAATAGATGTTGCCAATCCACTCATGGCGGAGGGCGCATAGGGGGCCGGTCCCCCGCAAATAAGCCAGTCACCCCGGAAGCGGTTTGATCCGAAGCCGTTGAGGCGAACCTCAGGTCCCTTTTCTGCGAGCGCCCATGGCGCCACACGCGTGCACAGACTGTCGGTTCGACGTAGAAGCCTCAGCCGTAGCAACGGATTGCCCAGCGAGAGATCGCCGCGGGCGGATATTAAACTGCAAAGACGAGCGTCGGTAAGACACGCCGAGGTCGCCGCGGACGGGCTGATATAGGGAGAGGGCCTGACCCCATATCGTTGGGGCCAGGCCCGATTTTGCCTCTTGACAATGTCCTGCTCATATTAAAAGGAACGTCCCTAACTGCCGGGTTTAGGCTGTTAGATCGAGTTCGTAGAGGAAGCTTTCGCGCGGCATGTCGTGACGGCGCTCTTCGCGGTTGGCGCGGTGCGTGGCCGTGCGCTTAAAGCCGTGCAGCTCGTAGAACTTCCACGAGCAGTTGGAGTCGGTGTACAGGTGCGCCCTCGTCGCTCCAAGCGAGGACAGGTGCGAGACGGCGGCATCGAGCAGAACCGTGCCAACGCCCAGGCCATGGACATCGCGATCCACGGCAAGCAGCGTGACCTCGTTGTCGTGCGGCAACGGGCTGCTCTCGAGCAGGCGGTTGTTGGTTCGGATGGTTGCGCGCACAAACGAGAGATACTCGGCGCACGCATCGGGCTCTAGCTCACGCATCTGCGATAGCAGCGCGCGTTCGGTATCCATCCAATGCTCGTTGATAGTGGCGCCGGAGCTCTGTCCCGCACGCGCGAGCGAAATGCCACGCGCCTGACCGTCGATTACGGCAACCTGTGAAAACGTCGACGACGAAAGGCAATAGGCGAGGTCGCACGCGGCCTCAAGGCGGTTGTACTCATCGTTATCCGAATTGTTATGCCAAAGCTGCTGCAGAATCAGCGCGATGGCGTCGAAGTCTTCGGTATCAAACGGTCGGTAGAGAACCCGCGAGACCATGGTGCCTCTTTCTTTTGCGGATGCATATCAAGCACAGTTCTACCACGCCATTGGCATCTAATTATGGTGCCCCTGTGTTCCATGAACTCACCGTGCCCGGTGCCATGCCCATCCCCTCCGCTCGCAAACTTTTTCTGCACATGCGCCCGTTGCGGGGTGCATCGATGCGCTCGATGCGCTACATTAAATCAGTATTTTCAATGCCGCTGCGCGAGCGCTGCAGATCGACGTATCACCGACTCACAGAGCACGGCGGCGTACCAGACAGGAGGACTGCATGGGATCTGATGTGAAGATCGCACGCGCGTTGATCTCGGTTACCGATAAGACGGGCGTCGTCGATTTCGCACGGACGCTGGTTGACGACTTTGGCGTCGAGATCATCTCTACGGGCGGCACGGCTCGTGCCATCGAGGACGCGGGCGTTCCCGTAACCCCCATCGAGGAGTTCACGGGCTATCCCGAGATGATGGACGGCCGCGTTAAGACCCTGCACCCCAAGGTTCATGGCGCGCTGCTGGCCCGCCGCGATTCCGAGCAGCACATGCAGGAGGCGGCTCAGCACGGCATTAAGCTGATCGACCTGGTCGTCGTCAACCTGTACGAGTTCGAGAAGACCGTCGCCAACCCCGAGGTCACCTTCGCGGACGCCATCGAGCACATCGACATCGGTGGCCCCTCCATGCTGCGCTCTGCCGCCAAGAACGCCACGAGCGTTACCGTCATTTCCGATCCGGCCGACTATGATGCCGTCCTGGCCGAGATGCACGAGACCGGTGGCTGCACCACGCTTTCCACCCGTCGTCGCCTGCAGGTGAAGGTCTACCAGACCACCGCCGCCTACGACACGGCCATCTCCCGCTGGCTCGCCGCCCAGGCAAGCGACGTGGCGGACACCTCTGCCAAGCTCGAGATTTCGCTGGAGAAGGTCGACGACCTGCGCTATGGCGAGAACCCGCAGCAGAAAGCCACAGTCTATCGCTTTGCCGAGGGCTGCGAGAACACCGCGAGCTCGCAGTTCCCGCTCGTGGGCTCCAAGCAGATCCAGGGCAAGCCGCTCAGCTACAACAACTATCTGGATGCCGACGCCGCCTGGAACCTGGTCCGCGAGTTCGACGAGCCGGCCTGCGTAATCCTCAAGCACCAGAACCCCTGCGGTTCCGCCGTTGCCGAGGACATCACGGCTGCCTACGACCGCGCTTTTGCCTGCGATCCCAAGAGCGCCTTCGGCGGCATCATCGCCTGCAACCGCGAGGTTCCCTTTGATCTGGTTGAGCACTTTGCCGATCAGAACAAGCAGTTCGTCGAGGTCATCATCGCCCCGAGCTACACCGCCGAGGCGCTCGAGCGCATGGCCAAGCGCCCCAACCTGCGCGTGTTGGCGACCGGCGGCGTGGACCACGGCGCTCAGGTGGAGCTGCGCTCCGTCGACGGCGGCATGCTGGTGCAGGAGGTCGACCACGTGACCGAGGATCCCGCGACCTTTACGTTCCCCACCGACCGCAAGCCCACCGACGCCGAGATGGCCGAGCTCGAGTTTGCCTGGAAGGTCTGCAAGGGCGTTAAGTCCAACGCCATCCTGGTCTCCAAGGGTAAGGCCGGCATTGGCATGGGCCCGGGTCAGCCTAACCGCGTTGACTCTGCGCTACTTGCCTGCGAGCGCGCCGAGGACTTCTGCGAGCGCGAGGGCGTGGAGAAGGGCGGCTTTGCCTGTGCAAGCGACGCGTTCTTCCCGTTCCGCGACAACGTCGACGTGCTTGCTGCACACGGCGTGACCTGCATCATCCAGCCCGGCGGCTCCAAGCGCGACGACGAAAGCATCCAGGCCTGCAACGAGCACAATATTGCTATGGTCTTTACCGGCGCCCGCCACTTCCGCCACTAAGTTCCGCCTTGGGACAAAATAATCTCCGCAAAAGACGGCTGCTCCGTTTGGAGGGCCGTCTTTTTGGTATAAGAGGACGGAATGACTAACACGAAAGGTATGACCATGCCCCAGATTGATGATGCCGAGCTGTTTGGCAATGCCGAGGATCAGCGTGCGTACGAGGACTTTTGCGCCAATCAGGAGGCGGTCGAGAAGTTTACGCTCGACAAGCCCGCGCTTGTCTGCCGTTGGCGCATGTCCAATAAAAAGGTGCCCATGCTCAACCGCCACATTCGCGCACTGTCCGAGCGCCTGGTGCAGGGCGAGCCGCTTACCCATAACATGCTCAGCTGGGCCAAACAGCACGTTGAGTGGTCGCTTGCCGAGGGCGATTACACTGCGCACGACGGCGTACTCATGCTGGTGATCGACATCAACGGCAACGCCGCCATGACGGTGGGGGAGTACGAGCCGCTCGCCGATACGTCGGCCAAGGCGCTGCGTGCCCGTTCCGCCGAGGCCCGCTCCGAGGCCGACGAGACCGGCGTGGCGCCCGAGTTGCTCGCCGCCGTCAACAACGGCGAGCTTGCCTTTGTGGCGCCGGCGGACGAGTGCCTGTGCGGCACGGCGACGCTCATCGAGCAGCTCGCCCAGACCAAGGGCATCCCGGTCACGCGCGTAGACATTCCCGCGCAACTCAAGGGCGCGCTGTTCCTGGTGAGCGACGAGCACGGCGTGGTTCCCGCAACCGAGACGGACGCTGCGGAGGCCGACGCCGCCACGGTCGCCTTCTTCGCCGAAGGCTACGAAAAGCTCCGTGCCCGCCGCTCCTAACCTCAAGGCGGGGTGGGCTTACTGAAGTGAGCGAGCGCGTTCGATTGCGTAGGCGAGCGACAGCTGCTCCATCTCCGGGGCGCATTTGTAGCTCAGTCCGGTGAGAGCTGTCACCTTATCGAGGCGATATCGAATTGTGTTCGGGTGCTGGCCAGTCTGCTTGGCGGTTTGCTCGATACGTCGGTCGTTCTCGATGAATGCGGCGAGCGTTGATTCCAGTTCGCTGCCATGCTCGCTGTCGTGCTCGCGTATCGGCGAGAGAATCGCCTCCGAGAACGATCGCATCTCCGGGGTTTCCGCAAAAGGCATCACGGTTCTCAGGATGCCGAGCTGCGTATAGCGGACGGGACCCTCGGCTCGTTGACAAGATAGGCGCTGTGCGTAAATCGCCTGCGAGATCGCCTGCGCCACCGCCTCGTCTCCAAACAGAATATCGCTGATGCCGAGCCCTTCCGCTCCGCCATCGATGCCGCTAGCCTCGATGAGCTCCGTGAGCGCCTGCACGATTCGCTCCACATCGAGCGTCTGCTCCGAGTCGCTTGTCGCTACGAATAGCAATCCTCCGTCATAGGGTGCCAGCATGTTGTGGCATCCGGCGAGGGTCGATTTTGCACAGAGACGTTCGATTTGCAAAAACGTACGCGGGTCGAGGGGCTCTGCAAACGATGCGAACAGGGCGACCGCTTCGTCCAGAAATGACGGGTTGAGGCCTCGGATGCGTCGGCAGATGGACTCGGGCGATACGTCTGTCCTCAGGGCATCGATCTCGCGCTGTGCGAAGTCGATGGACGCGAGCTGCTCGATATGCCGTTTGACCTCATAGATGACGCTGTCAAAGAACAGTGAGTCGTCGGTCGTGAGAAAGACCGGGTAGTGCCGCGCGTTGGCGTAGCGGATGGCTTGGTCGGGAATCGGGATGTGCAGGACGTTTTTGATGATAAGACCGCTCGTTCCCTTGGCGACGAGGTATTTCACGGCTTCAGTGATGAGGTATGGGTCGTCCTTCGCATAGAGGAAGGTGCTGAGGACGATTTCGTCTGAGCTGAAGTTGGCGCGCTGGTACTTGTTCTTGAGGCCGGGCATAAGTTCATAATCGAGGATCCCGACGCCAGAGACGGCACGCGAGACGCCATCGCTGCCGGCGATTAGACGGACCGACCCCTCATATTCCCGTGAGAAGTCCGAGATGGTGTATAGCATCAACATCACCTTGTAAATCACTACAATAAGTATAGGTATAAATAGGATAATCGCACATCCGTATGCCGTTGATGCGGGAAATAGTTCAAATACCTGCTGATAGAACGAAAAATCAGATTGAGAATCGTTGTAGATTCCAACAAGAAATGATCCTTGGCGGCATCGTTACTAAACCGTACAGTGAGGCAACGTAAAGCTTTCGCTGAGAGGAGCGATGATGGGGCAGATGGTGGTGCTTTCGGCCGAGGAAGTTTCCAAGGTGCTGACGATTGAGGATGCAATCGCTGCCGTGGAGGAGGCATATCGCCAGAAGGCAACGGGCAAGGGCGTTGCGTGGCCGATGGTATATGAGCAGTTCGAGCCCGGCGTGGCCGATATGGATATCCGCTCGGGCGAGTTGGCGGGAAGCGGCCTCTTCGGTCTCAAGCTCACTGCTTGGTTCTCTCAGAATTCCAAAAAGGGGCTGCCCGAGATCTTTGGCACCACGCTGCTGTGCGACAGCGCGACGGGAGAGCCGTTGGCGCTGCTCAATGCCTCCGCCGTCACTGGACTTCGCACCGGTGCCGCCGCTGCGCTCGGTGCCAAGTGGCTGGCTCGGGCGGATGCGTCCAAACTGCTTGTTGCGGGTGCCGGCCACATGAGCATCTATATGGTGGCGGGCGTGCTCGCCGCCTGTCCCAAAGTGAGCGAGGTCAAGGTGTGGGAGCCAGTTTCCGATGCCGCGCCCGAGGCCCGCGTCGAGCGCATGCGAGACGAGGTCGCCCATATCTTGGGCGCCTGCGAGCATGCTCGCGAGGCATCCACCTATTCCATCGAGGCGACGGCCGACGGCCAAGGCGCCGCGGCAGAGGCCGACATCATCGTGACGATCACGCCGGCGACCAAGCCCATCATTCCCGATTCATGGGTGCGTCCTGGTACGCATATCTCCTGCGTCGGTGCCGACATGCCCGGCAAGCAGGAGCTCGCCTCGGCGCTTGTCGCCCGTGCCGCTGTTTACGTCGACGATCGCGAGCAATCCGTCGCGTCCGGTGAGCTGGAGATTCCGGTTGCCGAGGGTGTCATCACGCCCGAGGACATCAGAGCGGAGCTCGGCGAAGTCATCGCCGGCATGGCTACGGGGCGTTCGGATGACGAGCAGGTGACGGTGTTCGATACGTCGGGCATCGCCGTTCAGGACCTTTCGGCATCGAAAATCGCCTACGACCGCGCCATTGAGGCGGGGCTGGGCACCGTGGTGGAACTGTAAGAAAGTCAAGGAAAGGAAACGACAATGCAGATCAAGGATTTCGCCGTCGAGCAGTGGATGAACGAGTGGGAGACCAAGTGCACCCACAACGTTGCGGAGACGTGCGTCTACTCCCTCACGCTCGACCAGCTGTTCGAGCTTACGAACACCGACAAGAAGGCGTGGCTCGATAGCCTGTTCTCGCGCCGATTCACCTACGGAGACATCGAGGGGCAGCCCGGCTTCCTCGAGGGGGTCGCGCGTCTCTATAAGACGGTCGAGCCCGGGCATATCGTGCCCACGCACGGCGCGACCGGTGCCAACTCCCTGGTTATTTCCACGCTCGTCGAACCGGGCGATCACGTAGTCTCCGTCAAGCCCACCTACCAGCAGCTTTACTCGATTCCCGAGATGTGCGGCGCGAAGGTCGATATCCTTCAGCTCGATCGCAAGAACGGCTACCACGTCGACGTCGACGCGCTCGATGCTCTGGTGACCGACGATACCAAGCTCATCTGCATCAATAACCCGGACAACCCCACGGGCGCCCTGCTCGACACCGATACGCTCAAGGCGATTGTCGAGGTCGCACGCAAACACGACGCGTGGGTGCTCTGCGACGAGGTCTACCGTCTGCTTACTCAGACGGATGAGTACTCCGAGTCCGTGATCGACCTGTACGACAAGGCCATCGTCACCGCATCCATGTCCAAGGTCTGGTCGTTCGCCGGCCTGCGTCTGGGCTGGGCGGTCACCAAGAGCCCGGAGCTCCGTCGCGCGCTGCTCTCGCATCGTGACTACAACCTGATTTCCGCTGGCATATTCAGCGAGACGGTGGCGGAGCTGATTCTGGGCAACGCTTCCGTGATCCTTGAGCGCAGCCGTCGCATCGTCCGTCAGAACCTTGCTGTTCTGGAGAAGTGGGTCGAGAGCGAGCCGCACCTGTCGTTCGTCAAGCCCGAGGCGGGTACCACCGCGCTCGTGTATTACGACTACGACATCGATTCCAGGACGTTCTGCATCGACATGATTAAGAAGTCCGGCGCGCTCGTCACTCCGGGCGATTGCTTCGAGGAGCCCAAGAGCATGCGCATCGGCTATGCATACTCCGATAACACCGACGACCTGCAGAAGGGCCTGGATGCCATCTCCGCGTACATGCGTACGCTCGAGTAGAGACTCGTGGTCGAAGTGATGGGGCCGATCGGTTTAGGACCGGTCGGCCCCTATTTTCTCTCAAGACTACCGAACGCTTTTGTCACATTAGGTGCCCACGGGGTCGTATCGCTGCGACGCTGTGGGCATAATGGTGTGAAAGGTGCAAGTTACGCGAAATGGGAGGACACATGGCGCTGATCTATGTCGTTGAGGACGACGAGCCCATTCGTCGTGAACTTATCGACATCCTTGCCCGCGCCGGGTTTGAAATCGAGGCCTGCGAATCGTTTGAGCATGTCTCGCGCGATATTCTCGCCACCGCGCCCGACCTGGTGCTGCTCGACCTCACGCTTCCCGTCAAGGACGGCCAGCATATCTGCCACGAGGTTCGCCGCGAATCCGAGGTTCCCATCGTCGTCCTCACGTCGCGCACGACCGAGATCGACGAGGTCATGGCCATGACGCTCGGCGCGGACGACTTTGTTCCCAAGCCCTATAGCGCCCGTGTGCTCGTGGCGCGCATCAATGCCTTGCTGCGTCGCACCGCGGCGGCGGGCGAGCGCAGCACGCTTGTCCACAAGGGCCTGGAGCTCGATCTCGCTCGCTCCATGGTCACCAACATGCAGACCGGTACCAGTACCGAGCTCACCAAAAACGAGCTGCGTATTCTCTCGCTGCTTCTGAGCCGTGCGGGCAAGATCGTCTCGCGCTCGGCCATCATGCAGGACCTGTGGGACTCCGACGCCTTCGTGGACGACAATACGCTCACCGTCAACATCAACCGCCTGCGCACCACGCTCGAAAAAATCGGCATCAAGGGGTATTTGACGACGCACCGCGGCCAAGGCTATTCGGTCTAGGGGCCGGCTATGTCGTTTGCCAAGTTCTTTAAAGACGCGCTGCTTCCCGTTGCCGTGTGGACGTGCGGCGTGCTGCTGAGCTGCTTTGTGCTGACGGTCGCCGGTGCACCCGTTTCTATCGTGGTCGTGGCGGTTGGCGTGTCCTTTATCTTTGGTATGCTCGGCATCGTGATCGAGTACGCTCGCCGTCGCCGTTTTCTGCGTCAGTTGGAGCGCGCGGCAGAGGAGCTCGAGAGTCCCGCATGGGTGCAGGAGATGGTGCAATGCCCGACCTATGCCGAGGGCGAGCTCGAATACGAGGTCTTGCGCCGGGTGGGCAAAGCCGCCTGCGACGAGGTTGCCGAAGGCAGGCGTCAGACCGATGACTATCGCGACTATATCGAGAGCTGGGTCCACGAGGCCAAGCTGCCCCTGGCGGCGGCTCACCTGATTTTGGAAAACCTGGACAGCAGCGAAGACGACCTGTCGCGCGTGGACGACCTGGCACGCGAACTTGCCCGCGTGGAGCGCTATATCGACCAGGCGCTGTACTACGCGCGCTCGGAAGTCGTGGAGCGCGACTACCTGATTCGCCGCTGGGATCTCAAAACCTTGGTGACGGGCGCGATTAAAGCCAACGCGCGCGAGCTCATTGCGGCGCATGTGGCCCCGGTGTGCGAGAACCTCGACTTCGAGGTCTTTACCGACGAGAAGTGGCTCGAGTTTATTCTGGGCCAGCTCATTCAGAACAGCATTAAATATGCGCGTGAGGACGGCGCAAAGATCGTGTTTTCGGGTGCGTTGCTGGACGAGGGTCTGGCAAGCGAGCGCATCGAGCTTACCGTCGCGGACAACGGCTGCGGCGTGTGTGCGGCAGACCTGCCGCGCGTGTTCGAGAAGGGCTTTACCGGCGACAACGGCCGCACCACCAAGCGCGCAACGGGCATCGGCCTCTACCTGGTGGCGCGCCTGTGCTCCAAGATGGGCATCGACGTCACCGCGGCATCGGAGCCGGGCGAAGGCTTCGTCGTAACATTCGCTTTTTCAACGAACAAGTTCCAATACTTTGAGTAACGCACACGGCAGACGCCCGCCCAAACAAAAACGTGCCGCCTCAAACAAAACGTGCCGCCCCAAATGGGGCGGCACGCCATCTTTTATCAGCCAACTCGCTGAAGTACGGTGACGAAGGCGCAAGGCCGGGAGGGGTTATCAAAGCCGACATCCCGCAGCCGCGAAGCGGCGAGGACGTCGGCGTGATAACCCCGCAGGCCTTGCGCCGACGGGAAGGAACCTACTTCACGACCAAGATGTCGCAGTCCGTGTTGCGCAGCAGGAACGTCGAAATCGAACCCAGCAGCGCATACTTGATCGAGGACAGGCCGCGGGCGCCGCAGAGCACCAGGTCGGGCTTAACCACGTCGAGCATCTCGTCCTTGAGCGTCTCGCGAATACGGCCGACGCGAATCATGACCTCGACCTCGGGAATATCGGGATTGGCCTTGGCCTCTTCGAGCTGCTTGGCGATGGAGTTCTTAAATGCCTCCTCTAGGCCGTTGACCAGATCGACCGGATAGGAACCGGCGCTCTCGAGCGCCGTGGAATCGATAACGTGGCCGATGATTAGCTTGGCGCCGTTGTTCGCGGCGACCTTGATGGCGCGTGCGAGCACAAAATCCTGCTGCTCAGTACCGTCGAGTGAAACAAATACCTTGGTGTAGCCCTCGTTCATGGTTTCCTCCTTGGTCTATCGCACGGGCGCGGGGCTCGTGCATCGGGCGGGCGCGGGCGCGTTGGCCGCCGGACACTTTATCTTGTTGCAGTTATACCCAAGGATTTGGGTTTGACCGCTCGCAATTCTGTGAACGGGCGAGTTTTTTGGTAAGGGTAGGCGTAGACGCGCCCGAACGGTTGATAATGGGACATCGCCCGCACCGTCCGCAGAACAATATCGGCGGGTGTCTAACGAGGGGGTCCCTTTGGATATTATCGAGCTTCTAAAATCTGCCTTCATGGGCCTGGTCGAGGGCATCACCGAATGGCTGCCTGTTTCGTCGACCGGTCACATGATCTTGGTGGACGAGTTCGTCAAGATGAACGTGAGCGAGACGTTCTGGAATATGTTCCTGGTCGTGATTCAGCTCGGCGCCATTCTGGCCGTCTGTGTGCTGTTCTTCCATGAGCTCAATCCGTTCTCGCCCAGCAAGGGCAAGGAGGGCCGTCGCGACACCTGGGTGCTGTGGGGCAAGATTGTGCTCGGCTGCATTCCCGCCGCGGCGATCGGTCTGCCGCTTAACGACTGGATGGAGGAGCATTTCTACAATGCTCCCGTCGTGGCGCTGGCGCTCATTGTGTACGGCGTGCTGTTTATCGTGATCGAGAACTGGCGCGCGAGCAAGCGCGAGGAAATGGCCGTTGCCGGTTCGTTTGGTTCGCGTGCTGTGGTGTCGGGTGGACGTCCCGCCGGTGCACACTTTGCGGCGCCCGCCGCGGCTACCGCTGAGGATGAGGACGATGACGAGAATCTGGACTTTGGCTCCATCGCCACGCTCGAGGACCTGAGCTGGAAGACTGCGCTGGGTATCGGCTGCTTCCAGGTGCTTTCGCTGGTGCCTGGTACGTCTCGCTCCGGTTCTACCATCATCGGCGGCCTGCTTTTGGGCTGCACGCGTTCGGTGGCGTCCAAGTTTACGTTCTTCCTGGCCATCCCGGTCATGTTTGGCGCGAGTGCGCTCAAGCTGGTCAAGTACTTCATCAAGGGCGGCACGTTCGGTGCCAACGAGGTCGCTATCCTGGGCGTGGGCTGCGTTGTGGCCTTTGTGGTTTCGCTCATCGCCATCAAGTGGCTCATGGGCTTCGTCCGCCGTCACGACTTCAAGTGCTTCGGTGCCTACCGCATCATCCTGGGCATCGTAGTGCTCGCATACTTCTTCGTTCTGGAGCCGATGCTCAGCCTCTAACTTAGTCGACGCTGCGCGGCGGCCAGGGCGACAACTTGTCATTCAAAGGGGGTGGCATGACCAAAAGGTCTATGCCGCCCCCTTTTCATGCCAATTTGTTCGCCCTGACCGTCGCTCGCTGCTGCTGCCATGACATCGGCGGTTTCGTGATTGTCAATAGATTGGTGCAGACTAACCTGACCCCATTGCACCAAATCCGCTGGGGCGAGCCTGACGGTGACGCACGGAGTCGTGGTGTGATTTGCGTCGGTGTCCGCGCGGCTCGGTATACTGGTACGGCTCAAACTATGGCGCTGCCCGCAGGCGCGCCGTCCGTCAGATGAGGAGTCGCCCATGACCCAGCCCTTGCCCTGGGAAAAGAATGTCGCGGTACCTGTGCCGCCCGCGCCGGAACCCGTGCCGCTCGATGCATACACCGCCCCTGCTGCGCCGGAGCCCGAGCTCGTTCCGCTCGACATCTACGACGCTCCCGCGCCGGCGCCCAAGCCCGCCAAGCCGCTCGTCGACATCGACAGCCTTAATCCCGCTCAGCGCGAGGCGGTCCTGACCACCGAGGGCCCGCTGCTGGTCCTTGCCGGCGCCGGCTCGGGCAAGACCCGCGTCTTGACCTTCCGTATCGCACATATGCTCGGCGACCTGGGCGTTAAGCCCTGGCAGATCCTTGCCATCACGTTTACCAACAAGGCCGCGGCCGAGATGCGCGAGCGTCTGGCGGCACTCATCCCCAGCGGTACCCGCGGCATGTGGGTGTGCACCTTCCATGCTATGTGCGTGCGCATGCTGCGCGAGGACGCTGACCTGCTGGGCTACACCGGTCAGTTCACCATCTACGATGACGACGATTCCAAGCGCATGGTGCGCGATATTATGCAGGCGCTCGGTATCGAGCAAAAGCAATTCCCCATCAACATGATCCGCAGCAAGATCAGTTCGGCCAAAAACGCCATGATCGGCCCCGAGGACATGCTCAAATCCGCCGACAGCCCCAACGACAAAAAGGCCGCGCAGGTCTACTTGGAGCTGGAACGCCGCCTGCGCGCCGCCAACGCGATGGACTTCGACGACCTGCTCGTGCGCACGCTCGAGCTGCTGCGCACCCGCCCCGAGGTGCTCGACAAGTACCAGGAGCGCTTCCGCTACATTAGCGTCGACGAGTATCAGGACACCAACCACGTCCAGTACGAGATCGCTAACCTGCTGGCCGCCAAGTACCAAAACCTCATGGTCGTGGGCGACGATGACCAGTCCATTTATAGCTGGCGTGGCGCCGACATCACCAACATCCTGGACTTTGAGCAGGACTTTAAAAACTGCAAGACCGTTAAGCTGGAGCAGAACTACCGCTCCACGGGCCATATCCTGAGCGCCGCCAACGCCGTGGTGCGCCACAACTCGCAGCGCAAGGACAAGCGCCTGTTTACGGCCGAGGGCGATGGCGAGAAGATCCAGGCCTTCCAGGCAAGCGATGAGCGCGACGAGGGCCGCTGGATTGCCGGCGAGATCGAGAAGCTGCACTCCAAGGGCACGAGTTACGACGACATCGCCGTGTTCTACCGCACCAACGCTCAGTCGCGTATTCTCGAAGATATGTTCCTGCGCGCAGGCGTGCCCTACAAGATCGTGGGTGGCACGCGATTCTTCGACCGTGCCGAGATCCGCGACGTCATGGCCTATCTTAAGATGATTGTGAACCCGGCCGACGAGATGAGCGTCAAGCGCGTCATCAACACGCCGCGCCGCGGCATCGGCTCCACCTCGATTCAAAAGATTGAGCAGCTGGCACGCGACAACCGCTGCTCGTTCTTCCAAGCCTGCGAGATCGCAACAGCCGAGACGGGCATGTTTAGCGCCAAGGTGCGCAACGGCCTGTCGAGCTTTGTGGCGCTGGTGCGCGAGGGTCGCCGCATGGACGGCGAGCTCAAGGACGTCGTCGAGATGATCGTCGATAAGACGGGCCTGCTGCAGGCTTTCCGCGCCGAGGGCACCATGGAGTCCGAGAGCCGCGCCGAGAACATCCAGGAATTCCTGGGCGTCGCCGCCGAATTTGAGGAGACGCACGAGGATATCGAAGGTACGCTCGAGAGCTTGGAAGAGCTGCGCGCTGCCGGTGTTGCCGATGTGCCTGCTAGCGCCGAGCCCGAGCCTGTCGTGGTGAGCGCGCCTGCGCCCGAACCGGGGCCATCTGCCCCGGTATCCTCGTTTGAGGCGCTCGTCGGCGCGCGTGACGCCGCGGGCTCCAATCCGCTCGATAGCTTGGCCGCTCCGGCGCTGTCTCCGCAGGATGCCCTGGCCGCCGCCATCGCGGGCAACGCGTATGCCGCGCCGACGGAGATGCCGGCGGGTGCCGTGCATGCCGACGAGATCGAGCGCACCTACGGTCCGCTCACCTGTAAGGCGCTGCCGGCGCTCATGGAGTGGCTGGCCCTGCGCTCCGACTTGGATTCCCTGGCCGGCGAGACGCATGCCATTACCATGATGACCATCCACTCCGCCAAGGGCCTGGAGTTCCCGGCGGTGTTCGTGGCCGGCATGGAGGAGGGTATCTTCCCGCACGTGCACGACTTTGGCGGTAGTGACGATCCGGGCAAGCTCGAGGAGGAGCGTCGCTTGGCCTACGTCGCCATCACGCGTGCTCGCAAGCGCCTGTTCCTGACCTATGCGGCCACGCGTCGCACCTACGGCTCGACCTCTGCCAACCCGCGCTCGCGCTTCCTCAACGAGATTCCGTTTGAGGATATCGAGTTTAGCGGCATCGGTTCTGCCGGTTTTGAGGGCACGGGCTGGGAGAAGCGCGGCGACCGTCACGGCACCTTTGGCTCGGGCATGGGCTCGGATATGTACGGCGGCAAGGTGTTTGGCTCGCATACGCGCTCGACCGGCGGTTCCGGTTCGCGCGGCGGATCGAGCTTTGACGATTTCTTTGGCGGCAGCAGTTACGGGACCGAGCGCCATCGTGGGGTTTCGCCTGACGCCGGCCGTGTTGCCTCGACTTTTGGTTCGGGCGCGTCGCGAGCCAAAAAGCCGTCTTCCAAGGTGTCCCCGACGGTGGAGCGCAAGGTCGATCGTGCCAGCGCATCGCAGGACTTTGCCGCGGGCGATACCGTGAGCCACAAGACTTTTGGCACGGGTACCGTGATCTCGGTCGCCGGAGACATGATCGAGGTTCAATTCGAAAAGACCGGCCAGACCAAAAAGCTTATGAAGGGCTTTGCTCCGATCGTCAAGCTGTCGTGATCCCGGCGGACCTGGGCGGGCGTATGGGGCAACATCGCCTGCTCGGGCAGTCCTGCTCGCACGGAGAGCACATTAAGTGCTCTCCGGCTCGTGCGGAACTCGCGATCGATGTTGCCCCATACGCCCGTCCAGGTCCTTAGATAACGTTGCTTGCGAACGTCGCTCTGCTCGTCCGCTTTTTTGATCTGGAGAGCCGGGTGGGCTGATATATATGGACAAGGGGCTCCCCCGTTGGTGAACGGGGGAGCCCCTTGTTGCGTTTGGGTTGTTGGTGCGAACTAGAGGTGGCTGATGATCAGTTCCATCTTGCCTTCGAGGTCGATGGAGCTGACGGTGCTCGGGGCCAGCAGGTGGCTTCCCTTGTGGACGGGGTCGCCGCAGACGGTGCCTTCGCCGTCGATGACCGACAGACACATGAAGGGCCAGCGCTGGTCGAGGGTCTTGCTGCCGTCGACGCGCACGCGATCGACGGTGTAGCAGGGGTTGGACTCGAGCTCGGTTACGCCGTCCACCTCGGGCGCGGTCACCGTGCCGTCGGTCGGAGCCTGAGCATCAAAGTCGATGCAGTCGAGGCTCTGCTCAATGTGCAGCGGGCGCAGGTTGCCGTCGGTGCCGGGACGGTCGTAGTCGTACAGACGATACGTCACGTCGCTCGACTGCTGCGTCTCCAAAATGAGCGTGCCGGTCTTGATGGCGTGCACGGTACCGGAATCAATCTGGAAAAAGTCGCCCTTGTGAATCGGCAACACGTTGAGCATGTCGTCCCAACGTCCTTCCTCGATCATTTGTGCGGCCTCGGCGCGGTCCTTGGCACGCTGGCCGACGATGATCGTGGCGTCGGGCTCGCAGTCCAGCACATACCAACACTCGGTTTTGCCCAGGCTACCGTTCTCGTGCTCGGCAGCGTACTCGTCGTTGGGATGAATCTGGATCGAAAGGTCGTCCTTGGCGTCCAGAATCTTAATGAGCAGCGGGAACTCCTTGCCCTCGCAGTTGCCAAAGAGCTCGCGATGCTCGGCCCACAGCCACGACAGCGTGTGGCCGGCATACGGGCCCTCCGCAATCTGGCAGTCGCCGTTGGGGTGGGCCGAGATGGCCCAGCACTCACCGATGGGGCCATCGGGAATGTCGTAGCCAAATACGGTTTCGAGCTGGCGACCGCCCCAGATCTTCTCGTGGAAGATCGGCGTCAGCTTAATCAAATCGGACATGTTCATACCCCCATTGTGTTGCGCGGGCGCTGCACAAAACAGCTCAAAGCGAGCGCCCGGATGACTACAAAAACCTATGCCAACGTTACGTTGTGCAACTCAAAGCGGTCGCCAACGTTGCGCGAGACCGAATACTCAAAGGCGGCGGCGCTGTCCAAAAAGCCAATCTGGGTGAGCTCGAGCAGGGGAGAGCCAGGCTTGGTGTCCAAGCGCTCGGCTTCTTCCTCGGTTGCTGCCACGGCGCGAATGGTACGGTGGAAGCTCGAAATCTTCAGCCCACATTGCTCGCGGATGAAGTGGTAGACCGATCCGTACAGGTCCTTCTTTTTAAGGCCTGGAATCAGCTCGAGGGGCATGTAGGTGTACTCGATAACGATGGGCTTCTCATCGGCCTGACGCACGCGCACGATGTGATAGGCAAAGTCATCCTCGGCAATTCCCAGCTGGGCTGCGATGTCCGCTGGTGGATTAACAATCGAGAAATCGTAGACCACCGAGGTCACCTTCTCCCCGCGGTGCTCATACGAAAAGCCCTGGGCACGGTCGTTTTTGCCCTGGAAAAACGCCTGACCGGGAAGTCCCGCCGTGTCCTTAACGTAGGTACCCGATCCGCGTCGGCTGGTAATAAGACCTTCCTCGGTGATTTGCTCGATAGCTCGTTTGACGGTGATTTTGGAAACGCTATAGAGCTCGCAGAACTCAACGACGGTGGGAAGCTTGTCGCCCGGTTTAAGAGTGCCATCCTCGATGCTTCGACGAATATCTGCAGCTATCGCCTCGTATTTGGGAATCATTGAACCTCCTTTCCGACATATATCAATACGCAAGTAAGTATAACCCTTAACAAGGCACCCATATAACCTTTATCTAAGAAGCTCGAGAAAGAAAAAAGAAAAAGACGCTTTACTTTTAGAATTAGAGCGCTATAGTTTAAGCAACGAACGGAATCTTTCCACAGAACAGGATCGACCGTTTGGGGACGGTTTTGTTTTGGCGGGTTGGATATCGGTATGACCGGTGCGCGCCCGCGCCGGATAACCTGCCAAAGCAAACCCGTCTCCAACCGGAAGCTCTAGAACACGAAAGCGAGGACTTTGATGGCACAGTATCAGCTGCCCAACGACTTCTTCTTTGGCGCTGCTATGTCCGGCCCGCAGACTGAGGGTCAGTGGAACCAGGGCGGCAAGCTCGAGAACCTGTGGGACACCTGGTCCATCCAGGATCTGGGCTCGTTCTACAACTGCGTTGGCTCTTACGCCGGCAATGACTTTATGGCCAAGTACCAGGAAGACCTTCGCATTTTGAAGGACTTGGGCCTGGATACCTATCGCACTTCCATCCAGTGGAGCCGTCTGCTCGATGCCGACGGCAACCTCAACGAGGAAGGCGCCGCGTGGTATCACGAGTTGTTCCGCGCCTCTCGCGAAGCCGGCCTGGAGCCGTTTGTCAACTTGTACCACTTTGACATGCCCACCTACCTTTTTAACCGTGGCGGCTGGGAGAGCCGTGAGGTTGTCGAGGCTTACGCACATTACGCCGACGTCGCCTTCCACGAGTTTGGCCAGGAGATCAAGTACTGGTTCACCTTTAACGAGCCCATCGTCGAGCCCGAGCAGCGCTATCAGGAGGGCGTGTGGTTCCCGCAGCTCCACGACTTTAGCCGCGCTCGCACCGTGCAGTATCACATCTCGCTGGCACATGCGCTGGCCGTGGCCAACTACCGTCGCGCCTATGACGAGGGCGCCGTTCGCAGCGATGCCAAGATCGGCATGATCAACTGCTTTACCCCGGTCTACACCAAGGAGAACCCCAGCGAGGCGGACCTCGAGGCCGTGCGTATGACCAGCGGCATCAACAACCGCTGGTGGCTCGACCTCATTACCAAGGGCGAGCTTCCCGCCGACGTGCTCGACAGCCTGGCCGAGGGCGGCGTTAAGCTTCCGTTCCGTGCCGGCGACCAAGAGATTCTTAAGCAGGGTGTTGTCGACTGGCTCGGTTGCAACTACTACCACCCCACGCGCGTTCAGGCGCCGGCGAGCAAGATCGACCAGTACGGTCTGCCGCACTTTGCCGACGAGTACGTGTGGCCCGACGCCGTTATGAACGAGAGCCGCGGCTGGGAGATCTACCCGCAGGGCCTCTACGACTTTGGCATGGACTGCGCTAAGAACTACCCCGATCTTGAGTGGTTCGTTTCCGAGAACGGCATCGGCATCATGGACGAATACAAGAACCGAGACGCCGAAGGAACCATCCAGGATGACTACCGCGTCGACTTTGTACGCCAGCACCTGGAGTGGGTTGCCAAGGCAATTGCCGAGGGCGCCAAGTGCCGTGGATACCATTATTGGGCCGTCATCGATAACTGGTCTTGGGCGAATGCCTTTAAGAACCGTTACGGTTTTGTCGAGGTCGACCTTATGGACGGCTACAAGCGCCGCCTTAAGAAGTCGGCAGCTTGGCTCAAGCAGGTCGCCACGACTCACGTGGTTGATTAGCGAACGGGCGAACGCCCAGACCGCGCGCCGCTGCGCGCAACGCATGGCACATCTGGTGGCAGAGGGCGACAGACCACCGTGCGCATAGGAAAAGGCCGGATTTGAAAGTTAGGAGCAATCATGGCCAGTGACAACGGAAAGAGCTTCCTCGACAAGTTTGCCGAGGTCTCTGCGAAGGTGGGAAACCAGGTTCACCTGCGTTCCCTGCGTGACGCCTTCGCGACCATCACGCCGCTCTATATCCTTGCGGGTATCGCGGTTCTTATTAACAACGTCGTGTTCCCTCTGTTCCCGCTCGATGCGGCGGGCCTTGCCAACCTTCAGACGTGGGGCTCGGCAATTACGCTGGGCACCCTCAACGTCTCTGCCATTATCTTGGCCGGATTGATTGGCTACAGCCTCGCCAAGAACAAGCGTTTCGATAACCCGCTCGCTTGCGTGGTCGTCGCCATCTCTGCCTTCGTCATCATGATGCCGCAGCAGATCACCGCCTCGCTTGCCGCCACGAGCCCACTGCTCACCGACAAGATCACCTCCGCCGAGGTCACGGGCGCCCTTTCGACTGCCAACACCGGCACCAACGGTCTGTTCTCGGCTATTATCATCGCCCTGCTTTCCGTCTCGCTCTTCATCAAGATTTCTGGCGTCGAGAGGCTCAAGGTTAAGCTGGGCGAGGGCGTGCCTCCCGCGGTCTCCAACTCCTTCAACGTCATGATTCCGATGCTGCTTAACCTCGCGGTCTTCGCTCTTGCCGCAGCCCTGCTCGCCGTGTGCGCCGGCACCGATCTGTGCACCATCATCTCCACGTGCATCTCCAACCCGCTCAAGAGCATCATGAACGCCGGTCCGTGGGCTGTTATCCTCATCTACACCCTTGCTAACCTGCTGTTCTGCGTCGGTATTCACCAGTCCACCATCTCTGGCGCTACCGTCGAGCCGATCCTGACCATGCTCATCGTCGACAACATGGCTACCTTTGCCGCCGGTGGCACCATCCAGCCCGATCACTACATGAACATGCAGATCGTTAACAGCTTCGCCCTCATCGGCGGCTCGGGCTGCACCCTCATGCTCCTGCTCGACACGCTCCTGTTCTCCAAGAACAAGGCTTCCGAGACCGTTTCCAAGATGGCTATCCTGCCTGGTCTGTTCAACATCAACGAGCCAGTCATCTACGGTTACCCCATCGTGTACAACCTGCCACTCATGATCCCGTTTGTCCTCCTTCCCGACCTGTTCATCGGCATCACCTATGGCCTTACCTGCGCAGGCATCATCAGTCCCTGCATCGCCCAGGTGCCCTGGACTATGCCTCCCGTCATCAATGCCCTGCTCGCTACGGGCTTTGACTGGCGCGCCGGCGTGTGGCAGGCTCTCGAGATTGTCATTGGCATGGCCGTCTACCTGCCCTTTATGAAGATTTCCGAGAAGGCAATCGCCAAGCAGGAGGCTCTCGCCGAGTAGAACGCCTAACGTTCGTCCCTTTCACCTTTGCGGACACCGGTACGCGGTGCCAGTGCCCGCATCTCTCTTCTGCGTAAGGGTGCAGAAAGAGGGCACAATAACCGCAAGGAATAAAACCAGTTGTCGTCTGCGCGCCGCGCAGTTATAAGGAGGAAACCATGAAGAAGATCATGCTCTGCTGCAATGCCGGTATGTCCACGAGCCTGCTGGTCCAGAAGATGCAGGCCGAGGTAACAAACCGTGGTCTGGATATTGAGGTCGAGGCTCGTCCCATGAACGAGGCCCACGATCACCTGGACGAGTGCGACATGTTGCTGCTTGGTCCGCAGATCGGCTACACCAAGGGTGACTTTGAGAAGGAGGCCGCCGGTCGTTTCCCGGTCGAGGTAATCAACATGGTCGACTACGGCCGCATGAACGCTGCCGGCATCATCGACCACTGCGTCAGCGTGATGGGCTAGGTGCTCCGCATGGAGGATATGAACGAACTGCAGATGACCTGCTTTGAGATTATCAGCTATGTCGGTACTGCCAAGAGCATGTACATCAATGCCGTGCAAAAGGCCAAGGAGGGCGATTTTGACGCCGCCGAGGAGCTTATCAAGCAGGGCGACGAGGCCTATAACGGTGGCCACGATGTTCACATGGGGCTTCTGAAGAAGGAGGCCAACGGCGAGCGTAACGGCGAGGCCCCGTTGATTTTGCTGCATGCCGAGGACCAGATGGCCGGCACCGAGACCATGCGTGTCATGGCGACGGAGCTCATCGAAATCCACAAACAGCTGCAGGCACTTCAGGCCTAGTCAGCGCTATCGCCGTGACGGACCGCGCAGTCCAACAGGCAACATAGTCCCTTTGACGGGCGCCGGGAGTCTCCGCCTCCCGGCGCCTTTATTTTTGGGGATGGTCTTACGCGGCCTGTTGGGTAACCATTCGCGTTTTCCCAGATAAAACCTGCCAAAACAAACCTGCCCCTTTTTGGTAGGTTTTTGCCTTGGGAGCGGTACCATACAGGCAATGTTTAAACGAGAAAGGTGGGCTCCCATGGAACCTAAGCAGTACTACATCGGCATCGACGTCGGCGGCACTTCGGTTAAGGAGGGCCTGTTCGACGAGGACGGCAACCTGCTTGCCAAGGCCAGCGTGCCCACGCCTCCTATCGTTGACGCCGCAGGCTTTGCCGCGGTGACCGAGGCTATCGACCAGGTGGTCGCCAAGGCACAGATTCCGCGTGCCTTTGTGGCGGGCATTGGCCTGGCCGTTCCGTGCCCCATCCCGGCGTCGGGCGATGCCAAGGTCAAGGCCAATATTGCCATTAACCTGCCCGAGCTGAGGGTCGCCATTCAGAAGCACTGCCCCGATGCGGTCGTTAAGTATGAAAACGATGCCAACGCCGCTGCCATGGGCGAGGCCTGGCTCGGCTCTGCCAAGGGCGTGCAGAACGTGGTGATGGTCACCATCGGTACCGGCGTGGGCGGCGGCGTTATCGTTAACGGCGACGTGGTATCGGGCGTTGTGGGCGCCGGCGGCGAGATTGGCCACATGTGCCTGAACCCGGCCGAGGAGCGCACCTGCGGCTGTGGCGGCCATGGCCATCTGGAGCAGTATTCCAGCGCCACCGGCGTGGTGAGCAACTACCTTGCCGAGTGCAAGAAGGCGGGCGTCGAGCCCATCGAGCTCACCGGCCCCTCCGATTCCAAGGACGTGTTCCAGGCCTGCCGCGAGGGCGACAAGCTCGCGCTTGCCGCGGCCGACACCATGGCCGACTACCTCGGCCGCGCCCTGGCGCTTATCGCCAACGTGGTCGACCCCGAGATGTTCCTGATCGGTGGCGGCGCGTCCGCTTCGGCCGATGTCTACCTCGATGCAGTTCGCGAGCACTTCCAGCGCTACGCGCTCTCCGCCTCGCGCGAGACGCCCATTAAGGTCGCTTCGCTCGGAAACGACGCCGGCATCATCGGTGCCGCCTACGTAGCCCTGCGCGCCGCCGGTAAATAGTCGGTGCAAGGGGGACAGGCTTTGCACCAACATGGTGCAAAAGGGACAGCCTTGGCCCCCGTGCCTGCCCCAAAACATGCCGTGGCCCTTCCGTCTGCGAAGGCTCGGCATCGGCGTGCTACCATAGCTACGTCCAAGTACACATATCAAGTGGAGGATATCCATGGCAAACGTTCTTGTCTTTGGTCACCAGAACCCCGATAACGACGCCATCATGAGCGCCGTCGTCCTGTCCCAGCTGCTCAACCAGGTTGAGTATGCCGGCAACACCTACGAGGCCTGCGCCCTTGGTCAGCTTCCGGCAGAGTCCGCCAAGCTGCTCGCCGACGCCGGCATTGCCGAGCCTCGCGTGATCGAGTCCGTCGAGGCCGGTCAGCTCGTCGTCCTCACCGACCACAACGAGTCCGCCCAGTCCGTCGCCGGCCTTAAGGAGGCCACGGTCTTTGGCGTTGTCGACCATCACCGCATCGGCGACTTCGAGACTGCCGGCCCGCTGCACTACATCTGCCTGCCCTGGGGCTCCAGCTGCACCATCGTCACCAAGCTCGCCGACGTGCTCGGCGTTGAGCTTTCCGACGTCCAGGCCAAGCTGCTGCTCTCGGCCATGATGACCGATACGCTCATGCTCAAGAGCCCCACCACCACCGACGTTGACCGCGCCGTCGCCGCCAAGCTCGGCGAGCAGGTGGGCGTCGACCCGGTCAAGTTTGGCATGGAGGTCTTCCTCACCCGTCCGTCCGGCTCCTTCACCGCAGCCGAGATGGTCGGCAACGACATCAAGATGTTCGAGCCCGCTGGTAAGAAGCTGCTCATCGGCCAGTACGAGACCGTCGACAAGAGCCGCGCGCTCGGCATGATCGACGAGATTCGCGAGGCCATGCGCGCCTACGCCGCCGAGAAGGGTGCCGACGGCATCGTCCTGTGCATCACCGACATCATGGAGGAGGGCTCGCAGGTCCTGCTCGAGGGCGAGACCGAGGCTGCTCAAAAGGGCCTGGGCATTGCCGACGAGCACGACGGCGTCTGGATGCCGGGCGTCCTCTCCCGTAAGAAGCAGGTCGCTGCCCCCATCATGGCCGCCTGCTAGGTTTAGTTGACCAAACGCCACGACCGGATCGCGGACGCCCCGCGCTCCGGTCGTTTTTTGTGCACGGCTCCGCGTCGTCTCTTGGACAGGCGCGCCCGTGCCGTTGAGCAAATAATGTTCAACCTGTGGTTCCGCTTTTCGGCCACGCCTGCGTGCTTGTCGTGCAGGGTAGGCTAGATGCAAGCGTAATACGTTAGAGCGCGGCGCCGCCACTTGGGCGGGCCGTGCTTTTTTAAGACGGGAGCTTTCCCGTGAAAGGAGCCGCCCATGGCAGCAACTGAGCAGCTGTTCAACGTTCGTGAGCGCAAGCGCTTTGAACGTCACGACATCTGGGAGCGCATCACCGAGAACGGCACGATTTCCGCCGCCGTCATGGTCTTCGCCGCCATCGCCGCCGTCATTTGCGCCAATACCGATGCCTACGAGACCATCCATCACTTTTTGGAGACCCCGCTGTATGTGGGTCTGGGCAACCTTACGGCCGGTCTCACCGTTGAACTTTTCGTCAACGACTTCCTCATGGCGATTTTCTTTTTGTTGGTGGGCATTGAGCTTAAGTACGAGATGACGGTCGGCGAGCTCAAGAACCCGCGCCAGGCCATGCTACCCATGCTGGCGGCCGTGGGCGGCGTCGTCGTTCCCGCCTGCATCTATCTCATCTTTAACCATGCCGGCGCGCACAACGGCTGGGCCATTCCCATGGCAACCGATATTGCCTTTGCACTGGGCGTGCTGTCGCTTTTGGGCAATCGCGTGCCCAACGGCGTGCGCGTGTTCTTCTCGACGCTTGCCATCGCCGACGACCTGATCTCCATCGCTGCCATCGCCATCTTCTACGGTCAGAGCCCCAATCCGTTTTGGTTGGGCGCTGCCGCGCTTGTGACCTGCGCGCTCGTGTGGCTCAACAAGACACAGCATTACCGCCTTGCCCCGTATTCGGTACTGGGTCTGCTGTTGTGGTTCTGCATGTTCAAGAGTGGCGTGCACGCTACGCTCGCCGGCGTCATCTTGGCCTTTACCATCCCGGCCAAGTGCGGCGTCAAGCTCGATAGCCTCACCGATTGGTTGGGCGAGTGCCTGCCGCTGCTCGATGACCGCTACGACGACGAGGCGCACATCTTGGGCCAGCATGACTTTACCGTCTCGACCACCAGGGTCGAGCGCGTCATGCACCGCGTGACCCCGCCGCTCATCCGCATGGAGCGTCTGATCTCCACACCGGTCAACTTTGTGATTCTGCCGATCTTTGCGTTCGTGAACGCACAGGTTCGCCTGGTAGGCGTGGATATGAGCACGTTGCTCACCGACCCGGTGACGCTCGGCGTGTACTTTGGCATGCTGCTGGGCAAGCCGATTGGTATTTTTGGCATGACATTTGCCCTGGTCAAGCTCAAGGCTTGCCAGTTGCCGCGCAACGTCAACTGGCACATGATTGCCGGTGTGGGCATTCTGGGCGGCATCGGCTTTACGATGTCGATCCTCATCAGCGGCCTCGCTTTCCCGACGGCCGAGTTTGAGGTTCTTGCCGCCAAGGCTGCCATTCTTGCCGGTTCGGTCACCGCGGCCGTGCTCGGCATGATCTACATGAGTGTGGTCTGCAAGCACCCCGCGCCCAAGGACGAGTAAGAGCACATACAAGTTTGAAAACGCCGCCTGTGAACACCATCACAAGCGGCGTTTTAGTCATTGGGGACGTTCTTAAACGACTAGGTTTATTCCACCGTTCCGTAGACGGCGCCCCAGCCGTGGGCGGCAAGGGCGGAGTTGAGCTGGTCGCAAAGCGATTGGCGGTCGTAGTAGCCGGGCGGCAATAGGTTCACGATTTCCATGAGATCGGGCGCCAGGTCCAAGATCTCGGCCTGTACGATGAGATCCAGGCGGTCGATGGCGCGGCGGTCGTAAAACAGCCCGTCGACCAGGCGCTGCAGGTCGCCGAATTCCTCGGCCTGGAACGATCCGTATTCCATAGTGCCTCCTTGGGCGCCCCACGCCGGCATGCGCGGCGATTCGTAATTTATTGCGATGGGCTTAATCTATCACGGCTTCATACCGTTGCGGCGGTGGCGGTCTATACTTAGACGAACTGCAACGTACCGCTTCGCGAAAGGTCGCACCCATGCAGACGATCTACCAGAAGATGGAAACCACCGAACTCGATGCCGCCATCGAGGCGCTCAAAGCCGAGGTCGCCGAGGTCAAGGCCAAGGGCCTGGCGCTCGACATGGCCCGCGGCAAGCCGTCGCCCTCCCAGGTGGACATCTCTCGACCCATGCTCGATATCCTCAATGCCGATGCCGATCTGCACGACGGCAACGTCGACTGCTCCAACTACGGCTGCTTTGAGGGCATTCCCTCGGCGCGCAAGCTAGCGGGGGAGTTCTTGGGTTGCCCCGCCGAGCAGACGCTCGTACTGGGTTCGTCGAGCCTGCTGATCGAGCACGATATCGCCGGCATGTTCTGGCGCTGCGGCTCGTGCGGCAGCGAGCCCTGGGAGGCTTACGAGGCCGCGCACGACGGCAAGAAGGTCAAGTTCCTGTGCCCGGTTCCCGGCTACGACCGTCACTTTGGCATCACCGCCGACCTGGGTATCGAGAATGTCCCCGTCGCGATGACCGACAACGGCCCCGACATGGACGAGGTCGAGCGCCTGGTTGCCGCCGACGACTCCATCAAGGGCATCTGGTGCGTGCCCAAGTATTCCAACCCCACGGGCATTACCTTTAGCGAGGACACCGTGCGTCGCCTGGTCGAGATGCCCACGGCCGCGCCCGATTTTCGCATCTTCTGGGACAACGCCTACTGCGTGCACGACCTGTACGACGAGACCGACGAGCTCGCCAACATCTTCGATCTTGCCCGCGCGGCGGGCACCGAGGACCGCGTGGTGGCATTTGCCTCGACGTCCAAGATCACCTTCCCGGGCGCCGGTATCGGCTTCATCGGTGCGAGCCCCGCGGTCATCGCCGAGTTCTCCAAGCGCCTGAAGGCAGGCCTTATCAGCGCCGACAAGCTCAACCAGCTGCGTCACGTGCGTTTCCTTCCCACCATCGAGGCGGTCAAGGAGCACATGAAAAAGCATGCCGAGTTCTTGCGCCTGCGCTTTGAGGCCGTCGAGCGCAAGCTCACCGAGGGCCTGGGCGACACGGGTTGCGCCACCTGGACGCATCCCCGCGGCGGCTACTTTGTGAGCTTCGATGGTCCCGAGGGCTCGGCCCAGAAGGTTGCTGCGCTTTGCGCCGACCTGGGCGTCAAGCTCACGCCGGCCGGTGCTACCTGGCCCTATGGCAAGGACCCGCGCGACACCAACATCCGCATCGCGCCGAGCTATCCTACGGTCGAGGACCTGGAGGCCGCGCTCGATGTGCTGGTGCTGGCCGTCAAGCTCGTCGCTGCCGAGCTTGCGCGCGCCGAGCGCGCCTAACGCGCGGCTTCCCGTACTATCCGCACTTTCGATACGTAAAGGATCGTATACATGGATTTGGGTATTTCCACCAACCCCACGCCAGAGCTCTACACCATTAAGGTAACCGGCGAGATCGATATCTCCAATGCCGATAGCCTGCGCAATGCCATCGACCTGGCGCTCGAGCAGCCCACTGAGGCCGTTGAGCTCGATTTTGCCCAGGTGAGCTACATTGATTCGACGGGCATTGGCGTGCTCGTGGGCGCCGCGCACCACGCGGTCGACCACGGCAAGCGCTTTAGCTGCACCAATGTGCAGCCCCCGGTGATGCGCGTGGTTCAGCTGTTGGGTGTCGACCAGGAGATTTCGATCACTGCTGCATAATCTTTGCCCCCAAAAGGGCGTGCCGTTTGGCATATGTTTGTGATGCGCTCGGACGTTTTGGCGTCCGGGCGCTATACTTGACCGAATGAATAGACGAGTTCCGGCCGAATGGCGCGGTGCGGGCTCGACTCACATCGAGCCTTGGAGGTATGTGTGTTTGGTATTGGAGAGGGTGAGCTCGCGATCATCGTGGTCTTCGGCTTTTTGCTGTTTGGCCCGGATAAGCTCCCACAGATGGGCCGTACGATCGGCCGTGCCATCCGTCAGTTCCGCGAGACGCAGGAAAAGATGACGGCCGTTGTTCAGTCCGAGATTATCGATCCGGTGAGCGAGGCCGCATCGGCCCCGGTCAAGCCCAAGAAGGCTGCTGCGACCGACGACGATTCCGATGCGGACGAGGATGCCGCCGAGACGGCAGCGCCCGCCAAGAAGGAGACCTTTGCCGAGCGTCGCGCCCGTCTTGCTGCCGAGAAGGCCGCGAGCGAGGGTGCTGCTGAGGGCGAGAATGCTGCCGAGGAGGCCAAGGGTGCAGAGCCTGCCGCCGCTGCTGCTGCCGCAGCCGAGCCCGAGCCTGCTGCAGAGCCGGAGCCCGAGCCCGAGCCGGCAGAGCCCACGACAGCTGACCTCTACGCCCGTCGTCCCCGTAAGCGCAAGGCTGTCGTCGACCAGCTCGCTCGCGAGCTCGAGGCCGAGGACGACGCCGCTGCCGCCGACGCCCCGAAGGGAGGCGATGAGTAATGCCTATCGGACCTGCGCGTATGCCGCTCTTCGATCACCTGGGAGAGCTCCGTCGCCGCCTGACCATCGTGGTCGTGTCGGTGTTCGCCGCCGCTATCGTGCTGTATTTCGCCACGCCTGTGGTGCTCGACATCCTGGAAGATCCCATCCGCTCCTTTGTGCCGGACGGTAAGTTCTACATCACTACCACGCTCGGCGGCTTTGGCTTGCGCTTCTCGCTGGCCATCAAGATGGCCGTGGTCATGTGCACGCCCATGATCATCTGGCAGATTCTGGCGTTTTTCCTGCCGGCGCTTCGCCCCAACGAGCGCAAGTGGGTCGTGCCCACGGTGCTCGCCTCGACGGTGCTGTTCTTCCTGGGTGCCATCTTCTGCTACTTCATCATCATTCCTGCGGGCTTTGAGTGGCTCATCGGCGAGACCTCGGCCGTCGCTACGGCGCTGCCCGATCTGGAGAACTACGTCAACATGGAGCTGCTCTTTATGATCGGCTTTGGCGTGGCGTTTGAGCTGCCGCTCATCATCTTCTATCTGTCCGTCTTCCACATCGTGTCCTACGCTGCTTTCCGCGGTGCCTGGCGTTATGTATACGTTGGCCTGCTCGTGGGTTCGGCTGTGATCACGCCCGACGGCTCGCCCGTTACGCTGGGTCTCATGTATGGCGCCCTGCTCTCGCTCTACGAGATTTCGCTCGCCATCGCCCGTGTGGTCATTACCGCGCGCGAGGGCAAGGAGGGCTTGTTTGTGAGCCGTCTGGACCTGTTCTCGGACGACGAGGACGACGAGGAGTAAAACGGTATGCACGAAGTTGGCATTGTCAACGGCATACTCGATACAGTGATTCGCGCGGCGCGTGGGGCGGGGGCCTCGCGCGCCGTTTTGGTGACGCTGCGTATCGGGGATATGACCGAGGTCGTGCGCGAGGCGCTCGACTTTGCCTGGGAGACGTTTCGCGACGAGGACCCACTCACGCGCGGCTGCGAGCTTGCCGTGGAGGAAGTCCATCCACAAAGCGAGTGCCTGGACTGCGGCGAGGTCTTTGAGCACGACCGCTTCCATTGCCGCTGTCCCCAGTGTGGCGGCGCCAACGTGCGTCTGCTGCACGGCCGCGAGCTCGACATCGCCAGTATCGAAATCGAAACCCCCGACGATTAACCCGCCAGCCACCTGGGGACAGGGTACAAAGGGGCTAAAGTAAGGAGCGCTAAGTATGGCCGAGAAAACGATTGATATCGCGTCGCCGATCCTGTCGCGCAACGAGCGCCTGGCAGATCAGCTGCGTCAGCGATTTAATGAGACAGGCACCTATGTGATCAATGTGCTGTCGAGCCCTGGCTCGGGCAAGACCACTACGATTCTGGGCACCAACGAGCGCCTGCGCGACAAGGCCGGCTTGCGCTGCGCCGTCATCGAGGGCGATATCGCCTCGGACGTCGACGCCATCACCATGAAGGAAGCCGGCATGCCCGCCATCCAAATCAACACGGGCGGCCTGTGCCACCTCGAGGGCAACATGATCATGGAGGCCGTTGACGCCTTCGACCAGGCTGTGGGTCTGGAAAACATCGACGTCATCTTTATCGAAAACGTGGGCAACCTGGTCTGCCCAGTCGACTTTGACCTGGGCGAGAACCTGTCTATCATGATCCTCTCGGTGCCCGAGGGCGACGACAAGCCCGTCAAGTACCCGGGCATCTTCCAACACGCCGGCGCACAGCTGCTCAACAAGGTCGACGTGGCCCCAGCTTTCGATTTTGACATGGATAGGTATACTAAGACACTCGATGACCTCAATCCGCAGGCGCCGCGGTTTGCCGTGAGCGCGCGCAAGGGCGAGGGCATGGATGCCTGGTGCGATTGGCTCATCGGGCAGATTGAGCAAGCAAGGGCGTAAGTCGGCCGCCATACGGGCGGGCGTAGCCGCAGAGATACGAGATAGGAGCCTCTTTTGAAGCTCATCATCGCCGAGAAAAACGACGCCGCGCGTCAGATCGCCGAGCGTCTGTCCACGGGCAAGCCCAAAAAGGACAAGGTGTACAACACCGCCATCTACCGTTTTGAGTGGAAGGGCGAGGAGTGCGTGACCATCGGCCTTGCCGGTCACATCCTAGCGCCCGATTTTTGCGACAGCGTGCTGTTCGATAAAAAGCTGGGCTGGTATTCGGTCACCGAGGACGGCGAGATGCTGCCGGCCGACATACCCGATGGCCTGGCGCGTCCGCCCTACGACACCAAGCGCAAGCCGTTTCTTGCCGATGGCATCTCAATCAAGGGCTGGAAACTCGAGAGCCTGCCTTACCTCACCTGGGCGCCCGTCATTAAGCTACCGGCCGAGAAGGAACTCATTCGTTCGCTCAAGAACCTCGCTAAAAAGTCTGATAGCGTCATTATCGCCACGGACTTCGATCGCGAGGGCGAGCTAATCGGTTCGGACGCCCTTAACAAGGTGCGCGAGGTGGCGCCGGACTTGCCGGTTGCCCGCGCCCAGTACTCTTCGTTTACCAAGGCCGAGATCACGCAGGCCTTCGATAATCTCGTCTCGCTCGACCAGAATCTGGCCGACGCCGGCGAGAGCCGCCAGCACATCGACCTCATTTGGGGTGCGGTGCTCACGCGCTACCTGACGCTCGCCAAGTTTGGCGGCTTTGGTAACGTGCGCTCTGCCGGCCGTGTGCAGACGCCGACGCTTGCCCTGGTGGTCGAGCGCGAGCGCGAGCGCATGGCGTTTGTGCCCGAGGACTATTGGCAGATCCGCGGCATGGGCGCCGCACAGGGTGCTGCCGAGGACGACCGCTTTAAGATTGCGCACAAGACGGCGCGCTTTACCGACAAGGATGCTGCTGAGGCGGCGTACGGCCACGTTGACGGCGTTGCGACGGCAACCGTCGCCGCGGTGACCAAGCGTTCGCGCAAGCAGCAGCCGCCCACACCGTTTGCGACCACCTCGCTGCAGGCTGCCGCCGCAGCCGAGGGCATCTCACCTGCACGTACCATGCGCATCGCCGAGTCCCTCTACATGGCCGGTCTCATCAGCTACCCGCGTGTCGACAATACCGTGTACCCTGCGACGCTCGATCTGGGCGCCGTGGTGAGCGACCTTGCAAAGATCAACCCGGCGCTGGCGCCCGTGTGCAAAAAGGTGCTCGCCGGCCCCATGAAGCCCACGCGCGGCAAAGTCGAAACCACCGACCACCCGCCTATCTATCCCACGGGCGAGGGCGATCCGTCCGCGCTCGACGGTGGCCAGCGCAAGCTCTACGACCTCATCGCCCGTCGCTTCCTGGCAACGCTCATGGGTCCCGCGACCATCGAGAACACCAAGCTCGAGCTCGACGTCAATGGTGAGCCGTTCGTGGCTTCGGGCGATGTGCTCGTGACCCCGGGTTTCCGCGAGGCGTATCCGTATGGACTCAAGCGCGACGAGCAGATGCCGCCGCTGGAGCAGGGCGATACGGTCGACGTGTTCGACATTAAGCTCGAGGCCAAGCAGACCGAGCCGCCCGCACGCTACAGCCAGGGCAAGCTCGTGCAGGAGATGGAAAAGCGCGGCCTGGGCACCAAGTCCACGCGCGCGAGCATCATCGAGC
>CAJLVJ010000022.1 GCA_905210085.1 uncultured Collinsella sp.
GGCGCGGTCCAAGAAATCGTCCGCACCCCCAAACAGGAACTATTTCACCGCAACTGCTTTTTGGGACCCATTTGTGCGGGGGAGTTGTGGAGTTGTGCAGGCAGACGAGGTTTTTCTGGAAATACGCTCCCGATGCGCGTATAGTACCGATTGTTTTGTCGGCTCCTGCTGCGTCGAGTCCAAACCGCAAAATGCCATGAGCGGCGCGGATGCAGCCAGGAGGCACGAGGACAACCCATCGTGGCCACGCCCCGTGCTTAAAACCCCAAGAAGGAGTGAACAATGGCAGAAGAGAAGTATGTGCCGCGTCTGAAGACCAAGTACAACAACGAGGTCAAGCAGCAGCTTCAGGACAAGTTCCAGTACGAGAACGTCATGATGATCCCCAAGTTTGAGAAGATCGTCGTGAACATGGGTGTCGGCGAGGCCGCTACCGATTCCAAGGCCATCGACGGTGCCGTGCGCGACCTGCGCGCCATCACCGGCCAGCAGCCGATGATCACCCGTGCCCGCAAGTCCATCGCTACCTTCCGCCTGCGCGCTGGTATGCCGATCGGCTGCAAGGTTACCCTGCGTGGCGACCGTATGTGGGAGTTCTTCGATCGTCTGACCTCCGTCGCGATCCCCCGTATCCGCGACTTCCGCGGCATTTCCGCCAAGAGCTTCGACGGCCGTGGTAACTTCTCCATGGGCGTCACCGAGCAGCTCATCTTCCCCGAGATCGACTTCGATTCCGTCGATCACCAGCGCGGTATGGACATCACTTTCGTGACCACCGCCAATACCGATGAGGAGGCCAAGGCCCTTCTGGACGCCTTCGGTTTCCCGTTCAAGAAATAGGTTCACCTGCCCTATAAGCGCCGTTCCCACAAGGGGGCGGCGCTTGGGGCGAACAATACTCTATGTGAGGAGGATATAAGTGGCTAAGACATCGATGATCGTCAAGTGCAATCGCAAGCAGAAGTTCTCTACTCGTGAGTACACGCGCTGCCAGCGCTGCGGCCGTCCGCACTCTGTGTACCGCAAGTTCGGCCTGTGCCGTGTCTGCTTCCGCGAGCTTGCACTCAAGGGCGAGCTTCCCGGCGTTAAGAAGGCCAGCTGGTAAGTCACTACCAGCGTTTCAAGCATCAGTTTGGAACAGGGAAAACGCGCTAAAAAGGCTTTGCCGTTAAGGGCGGCGAAGAACCAAGAGCACGTGTTCATCAAGAACGAAGGAGAATCTGTATGAACCTTACAGACCCGATCGCAGATATGCTTACGCGCATCCGTAACGCTAACTCTGTGAACAAGGCCACGGTCTCCATGCCGAGCAGCAAGAAGCTCGTCGAGATCGCTCGTGTTCTGCACGAGGAGGGCTACATCGAGGGCTACGATGTCGAGGACACCGTTCCCCAGAAGACTCTGCACATCACGCTTAAGTATGGTCCCAAGAAGGCTAAGGTCATCAACGGCATCCGCCGCATTTCCAAGCCGGGCCTGCGTAAGTACACCGGCGTTGCCGACATGCCCCGCGTCCGCGGTGGCCTTGGTACCGCCATTATTTCCACCAGCCATGGCGTCATGACCGACCGCGATGCTCGCAAGCACAACGTCGGCGGCGAGATCATCGCTTACGTCTGGTAATTCGCTCGGTAGGTAGAAGGAAAGGAGATCACCGTGTCTCGTATCGGTAATAAGCCTGTCCAGATTCCCGCCGGAGTCGAAGTGGCAGTCAACGGCAACAACGTTGTCGTCAAGGGCCCCAAGGGCCAGCTCGAGCTCGATGTCTTTGAGAAGCTCGCTATCAACGTCGAGGACAACGTCCTCACCGTTTCCCGTCCCGACGACGAGCGTGAGACCCGTGCCCGCCACGGCCTCACCCGCGCCCTCATCCACAACATGGTTGTTGGCGTTTCCGAGGGCTTCGAGAAGAAGCTCGAGCTCGCCGGCGTCGGTTACCGCGTGCAGCAGAAGGGCAAGAACCTCGAGTTCTCCCTGGGCTTCTCGCACCCCGTGATCGTCGAGGCTCCCGAGGGCATCACCTTCGAGGTTCCCGACAACACCCACGTGAACGTCAAGGGTATCAACAAGCAGCAGGTCGGTCAGATCGCCGCTGAGATCCGCGGCCATCGTCCTCCCGAGCCTTACAAGGGCAAGGGTATCCACTACGTTGGCGAGCACATCCGCCGCAAGCTGGGTAAGGCCGCCAAGTAGTCGTAACCGACTCACTCGCATAAGACCAGCACCCCGTCAGGTGCTGGCAAGATCAACCTTTTTAGGAGTTTACGTATGAACAAGCATAAGGCGAAGCTGGAAGGCCTCAAGCGTCGTCAGCGTCGTGTTCGCGGCAAGGTCTCGGGTACCTCCGAGCGTCCGCGTCTTCGCGTGACCCGTACTAACGCCAACATCTATGCCCAGATCATCGACGACAGCAAGGGCTCCAGCCTGACGCTCGTCTCTGCCTCGACCCTCGAGGCCGAGTTCAAGGGCACTCACACCTCGAACAAGGAGGCTGCGGAGAAGGTCGGTCAGCTTGTTGGCAAGCGCGCCATCGAGGCCGGCATCACCAAGGTCGCCTTCGATCGCGGTGGCCGTATCTACCATGGCCGCGTCAAGGCCCTCGCCGACGGTGCTCGTGCCGCCGGTCTCGAGTTCTAGGAGGTATGTAGCACATGGCTCGTAATCAGAAGCAGCAGCGCGAGGCCTCCGAGTTCGAGGAGCGCGTCGTTTACATCAACCGCGTGTCGAAGACCGTCAAGGGTGGTCGTCGCATGAGCCTCGTCGCTCTCGTCGTCGTTGGCGACGGCAAGGGCAACGTCGGCGTTGGCATGGGCAAGTCCGCTGAGGTGCCCATGGCCATCTCCAAGGCATCTCTCGATGCCAAGAAGAACATGTTCCACGTGCCGGTGACCGAGCAGGGCACCATCCCGCACGAGGTTCTCGGCCACTTTGGTGCCGGCCGCATCATCATCAAGCCCGCTGTCGAGGGTACCGGCGTTATCGCCGGCGGCGCTGTGCGTCCCCTCTTTGAGCTTGCTGGCATCAAGAACGTCCTGTCCAAGTCCCTCGGTACCGACAACGGCCTCAACATCATCAAGGCTGCCGTCGAGGGCCTCAAGGAGCTCTCCAGCCCTGAGGACGTCGCGGCTCGCCGTGGCCTGACGGTCTCCGAGATGTTCGTCGGTAAGGAGAACTAAGCATGGCTGACACCATCAAGATCAAGCAGGTCCGCAGCACCAACGGTTGCAAGCAGGACCAGGTCCGTACTGTCCGTGCCCTCGGTCTCCACAGGATCCGCGAGGTTCGCGAGATTGCTGACAACGAGTCCGTCCGCGGCATGATCTTCAAGGTCAAGCACCTTGTCGAGATTGTAGAGGAGTAGCAAATGCAGCTTCACGATCTTACTCCCGCGCCCGGTTCCACCAAGAACCGCAAGCGCGTCGGCCGTGGCAATTCTTCGGGTCACGGCACCACTTCTGGCCGCGGCCAGAAGGGCCAGGGTTCCCGCTCTGGCGGCACCAAGGGTGCCGGCTTCGAGGGTGGCCAGACTCCGCTGGCTATGCGCCTGCCCAAGCTTCCGGGCTTCCGCAACCCCCGTCGTATCGAGTACACCGCTGTTAACGTTGAGCGTCTCGAGCGTAAGTTCGAGGACGGCGCTGTGATCGACGGTGCCGCTCTTAAGGCCGCTCGCATCACCAAGAGCGAGTTCGAGCCCGTCAAGGTGCTCGGCAATGGTGAGCTCACCAAGAAGTTCACGGTCAAGGTCGACAAGGTCAGCGCTTCTGCGCAGGCCAAGATCGAGGCCGCCGGCGGAAAGGTCGAGCTGCCGTGCTAAATGGTCTTAAGAATGCTTTCCGCATCAAAGAATTGCGCGAAAAGATTCTTTTTACCATAGCTATGCTCGTCGTGTACCGCATTGGTGCGCACGTTCCTGTGCCCGGCATTCCCTTCCAGGGGATGCTGGGCCTTTTCTCGACCGATAACAATTCGGTCGCCGCAGGTGCTATGGCCCTCCTGAATCTTTTCTCTGGCGGCGCGTTGAGCTATGTGTCGGTGTTTTCGCTGGGCATCATGCCTTACATCACCAGCTCGATCATCCTCCAGATGCTCCAGGCCGTCGTGCCTTCCCTGCATGAGCTTGCCCGCGAGGGCGAGGTCGGTCAGACCAAGATTACGCAGTATTCGCGTTACCTCACCCTGGCTCTGGCAATCCTCAACTCCGTGGGCTACCTCTTCCTCTTTAAGAGCTTCGGCATCAGCTTCAATGGCGCCGGCGCTCCCGAGATCATCTTCGACCTCATGATCGTCGGTACGCTCACTGCGGGCGCCATGCTGATCATGTGGATTGGTGAGCTCATCACCCAACGCGGTATCGGCAATGGCATGTCGCTGATCATCTTTGCGAACATCATGGCCGGTCTGCCGCAGGCTATCTTCTCCAGCACCGAGGGCAATGCCGGTGGCATCATCACCATGGTGATCATCTGCGCCATCATCCTGCTGGTTATCCCGCTGATTGTTTTCCTTGAGCGCGGTCAGCGCCGCATCCCGGTCTCCTACGCTAAGCGCGTCGTGGGCCGTCGCATGATGGGTGGCCAGACCACCTACCTGCCCATCAAGGTCAACACCGCGGGTGTCGTGCCGATCATCTTCGCTTCGGCGCTGCTGTACTTCCCGGCTCAGATTGCCGTGTTCTTCCCCGGCATCGGCTGGATTCAGGCAGTTGCCTCCGCGCTTTCGACCGGTTGGCTCAACTGGGTGCTTAACGTTGTCCTCATCGTGTTCTTCGCGTACTTCTACACCTCCATGGTGTTCAACCCCGATGACACGGCCGATAACCTTAAGAAGCAGGGCGGCTTTATTCCGGGCGTCCGTCCGGGTAGGGCTACCGCGGCCTACATCAAGAACGCGCTCAACAAGATCACGCTTCCCAGCGCTGTCTTTTTGGCGCTCATCGCCATTGTGCCTTCGATCATCTTCTCCTTCACGGGTAACCATCTGATCCAGGCATTTGGCGGCACGTCCATCCTCATCATGGTCGGCGTCGTGCTCGACACGGTCGATAAGCTCGAAGGCCAGATCAAGATGTATGATTACGATGGATTCTTTAAATAGGCTAGAGGAGGATTGCTCATGAACCTCGTATTGCTCGGAGCTCCGGGTGCCGGTAAGGGCACCGTCGCACAGGAGCTCGTCGCCGAGTTTGGCGTCGCCCATATTTCCACGGGCGACCTGCTGCGTGCTGCCGTCAAGGGTGGCACCGAGCTTGGTATTCAGGCTAAGAAGTACATGGACGCTGGCGAGCTCGTTCCCGACCAGCTCGTGATCGACCTTGTCAAGGAGCGCCTTGCCGCCGATGACGCCCAGCAGGGCTTCATCCTCGACGGCTTCCCGCGCAACACCGCCCAGGCTGTGACGCTCGATTCCGAGCTCTCCGCCATGGGTCGCGAGATCGACTGTGCCCTTCTGGTCGATGTGGCCTCCGAGGTCATTATCGATCGTTTGTCTTCGCGTCGCACCTGCCGCGCCTGCGGTTACACCGGCACCGCTGCCGATGCCACCTGCCCCAAGTGCGGTGGCGAGATGTATCAGCGCGACGACGACAAGCCCGAGACCATCAAGAACCGTCTCGACGTCTACGAGAAGTCCACGAGCCCGCTCGTCGACTACTATCGTGGCCAGGGTCTGCTCAAGTCGGTCAACGGTGACCAGGCTCGCGAGACCGTGTACGGGGATGTCAAAGAGGCTCTCGGTCTATGATCAAGATTAAGTCTGCAACGCAAATCGAGCAGATGAAGAAGGCAGGAGCGCTATCTAAGATGGCGCTCCGCCACGTTGGAGCCATGGTGCGTCCCGGCGTTTCCACCTTTGAGCTCGATCAACTCGCGGAGCAGATTATCCGCATGCATGGCGGCACCCCGGCCTTTAAGGGTTACGGCGGGTTCCCGGGGACCATTTGCGCATCGATCAACGATGCCGTGGTCCACGGTATTCCCAACCCCGACATGATCCTGCGCGATGGCGATATCATCTCCATCGATACGGGAGCCGTTGTCGACGGTTGGGTCGGCGATAACGCTTGGACGTTTTTCGTCGGCACCCCCACGCCCGAAGCCAAGGCTTTGTGCGAGGTCACGTGCGATTGCCTTAAGGCTGCCATCGAGCAGGCTGTTCCCGGTAACCATATCGGGGACGTCGGTTATGCCGTTCAGTCCCTCGCCGAGTCTCACGGTTACGGTGTACTTCGTGATTATGTGGGCCATGGCATTGGCCGCGTGATGCACGAGGACCCCAACGTTCCTAACTATGGAAAGAAGGGGAGGGGCGTTCGCCTCCAAGCCGGCATGGTCATTGCCATCGAGCCGATGGTTACGATGGGTTCCAACCATGTGAGCACGGGCTCCGACGGTTGGATTGTTACGACCAACGACCACCTGCCCGCCGCGCACTACGAGAACACCGTCGCCATTACCAATGACGGTCCGGTGATTCTCACCACGGATGCCCAAGGTGCTTGGTGTTCGCTCCAAGGCGGAGAAATGTAACAAGTTCCACTTAGTTGTGGAGCCATTACGAAGTTATTACGATGCGTGCATACGTATTGTAGAATACTCAATCGCTGTCGTTTTCTAGAGAAAGATGATTGCTTGTGAAGAAGGAAGACGCAATTGAGCTCGAGGGTACGGTAAAGGAACCGCTGCCCAATGCCATGTTTAAGGTCGAGCTCGAGAACGGTCATTCGGTTCTGTGCAACATTTCTGGCAAGATCCGAATGAATTACATCCGCATTCTCCCCGGTGACAGGGTTGTCGTGGAGCTTTCCCCGTACGACCTGACCCGCGGCCGCATCACCTATCGCTATAAATAGCGGCACGCATACACGCTCTTTTCCGACTGCAGGCTTAGCTCAACCTACGGTCGGATTGTGTGTGAAGACCAGCCATAGTTTTAAACGCCTGCGGCTGGGCGAGTAGATAGTAGGGAAGTAGTTTGAGCGCTACCGAAAGGAAGAACGATGAAGGTACGTCCTTCGGTCAAGAAGATGTGCGATAAGTGCAAAATCATTAGGCGCCATGGCAAGGTCCTCGTCATTTGCGAGAACCCCCGTCATAAGCAGCGTCAGGGTTAAGAGAGGAGACTACGTTGGCCCGTATTAATGGTGTCGACCTCCCGCGTGAGAAGCGCGTTGAGATCGGTCTGACCTACATTTACGGCATCGGCCGCACCACTGCGACGAAGATTTGCGTCGAGTGCAACGTTAACGTGGATACGCGCGTTAAGGACCTCACCGAGGATGAGGTTAACGCCATCCGCGATTATATCGATAAGAACCAGATCATGGTTGAGGGCGACCTCCGCCGTGAGCGCAACCAGAACGTCAAGCGCCTTATGGACATCGGCTGCAACCGCGGCCTTCGTCACCGCAAGGGCCTCCCGGTCCGCGGCCAGCGCACCCACACTAACGCTCGTACCCGCAAGGGCCCGAAGCGTCAGATCGGTGCTAAGAAGAAGAAATAAGGAGCGCTAGATAGATGGCTACTGCTAAGAAGAACGTTCGCGCTGCCCGTCTGAAGCGCGCGGACCGTAAGAACATTTCCGTGGGCCAGGCTCACATTCGTTCTACGTTCAACAACACGATCGTTTCGATCACCGATCCCCAGGGCAACGTCATTTCCTGGAAGTCGGCTGGCCAGGTGGGCTTCAAGGGCTCCCGTAAGTCCACGCCGTTCGCTGCCCAGATGGCTGCCGAGGCTGCTGCCAAGCAGGCCATGGAGCACGGTATGAAGAAGGTTTCCGTCTTCGTCAAGGGCCCCGGCTCCGGTCGTGAGACCGCCATCCGCTCCCTCCAGGCTGCTGGCCTCGAGGTCTCGAGCATCCAGGACAAGACCCCCATTCCGCACAACGGCTGCCGCCCCAAGAAGCGTCGCCGCGTGTAACTGAAAGGATCGTATCAATATGGCAATCGACAGGACTCCTGTTCTTAAGCGCTGCCGTCAGCTCGGGATCGATCCCGCTGCGCTCGGTTACAGCAGCAAGAAGGAATCTATCCGTCAGCCCAAGCGCCGTCGCAAGGAATCTGAGTACGGCATGCAGCTGCGCGAGAAGCAGAAGGTCAAGTTCATCTATGGCGTTCTGGAGAAGCAGTTCCACGGCTACTTCAACAAGGCCCGTAAGATGAACGGCGTCACCGGTGAGAACCTCATGATCATCCTTGAGTCTCGCCTCGACAACGTTGTCTTCCGTCTTGGCTTCGCCCGCACCCGCAAAGAGGCTCGTCAGTCCGTCCGTCACGGTCACTTCACCGTGAACGGCAAGCGCGTGGACATCCCGTCCTACCGCGTCAAGGCCGGCGACGTCGTCGCTGTCGGCGAGAAGTTCCGTGACCTCCTCCCCATCAAGGAGGCTCTGATTTCCTCCGAGCGCTTTGAGGTCCCTGGCTGGCTCGAGGTCGATATCGAGAAGCTGTCTGGTAACGTGCTCGCTCTGCCGACGCGTGAGCAGATCAGCGGTGATATCAACGAGCAGCTCATCGTCGAGCTCTACTCTAAGTAGTCCATCCGGGCTGCTGAGGCTGGAGGTAATACATGTCAGAATTCATTAGGCCTCAGGTTCAGGTCGAAGAGATCAACGAGACGTCTGCTCGTGTCTCCGTCGAGCCGCTCGAGCGTGGCTACGGCGATACGCTGGGTAACTCCCTTCGTCGCGTTCTTCTGTCCTCGCTCGAGGGTGCCGCCGTCGAGGCTATTCAGATCGATGGTGCGCAGCACGAGTTCATGACCATCCCTAACATGGTCGAGGATGTCACCGACATCGTCCTGAATGTCAAGGGTCTTGTCTTCAGGGCTCTCGGCACGACCGACGAGGCGACCGCCACCATTTCGGTTGACGGCCCCTGCGAGGTCACCGGTGCGGACTTCTTTATTCCGTCCGAGTTTGAGCTGGTCAACCCCGAGCAGCACATCGCTACGCTCACCGAGGGTGGCCATCTCACCATGAGCATGCGCATCGGCTATGGCCGCGGCTATGTTTCTGGCGAGGCCAACAAGCGCGACAACGATCCCATCGGTGTGATCCACGTCGACTCGCTGTACTCGCCGGTTTCCCGTTGCGCCAAGCTCGTTGAGGCTTGCCGTGTCGGTCAGCACACCGACTACGACCGCCTTGTCCTCGAGATCGAGACCAACGGCTCCATCGCCCCGCGCGACGCCGTGGTCCAGGCTGCCAATATCATCAACCAGCATATGGCCGCCTTTATGAACCTTGCCGAGACCCCCGAGGTCGAGGAGGAGGCTTCGATCTTCGCTCCCGAGGTCACCAACGACAACGCCGAGCTGGACAAGCAGATCGAGGATCTGGACCTTTCCGTCCGTTCCTACAACTGCCTTAAGCGCGCCAGCATTCACTCGGTCCGTCAGCTCGTTGAGTTCTCGGAGAACGATCTGCTCAACATCCGTAACTTCGGTGTTAAGTCGATCGAGGAAGTGAAGGACAAGCTTGAGTCCATGGGCCTGAGCCTGAAGGCTTAATGCTTCGCATATTTGAGGAGAAACTAGACCATGCGTCACAACGTTAAGAAGGGCCTGAAGCTCGGCACCGATGCGAGCCACACCAAGGCCATGAAGAAGAGCCTTGCTAAGGCCCTCTTCGAGAACGACCGCATCAAGACCACCGAGACCCGCGCTAAGGCGCTGCGTTCGGTCGTCGATCCGATCATCACCTGGGCCAAGAAGGGCGACCTGCATTCTCGTCGTCTGGCTATCGCCAAGCTCGGCGATAAGCAGCTCGTTGCCGAGATTTTCGACAAGGCTGCTCAGGGCATGTGGCAGGACCGCAACGGCGGTTACACCCGCATCATGAAGCTCGGTAACCGCAAGGGCGACAACGCTCCCATCGTTATCATGGAGCTCGTCACCGAGCCCTGCACGCCTAAGGCCAAGAAGGCTGCTCCGGCCCCCAAGAAGGCCGCTGCTCCCAAGAAGGTCGAGGCTGTCGAGGAGGCTCCTGCTGAGGAGACCGCTGAGTAGACATTCCGTCTTCATAGGCTATATTCGAGGGGTACGTTCGCGTACCCCTCTTTTTTTTGTCGAAATGCCATTGCCTGTTTGTTGGGAGCGTCCATGACCGCGCCGTCTGATTTCAATTCGATTCCTGAGCTCGATGCCACGCTCGTTTTCCGCGTGGCCTACGATGGCTCGTCCTACAGCGGCTTTGCCGAGCAGCCCGGTCAGACGACGGTTGCGGGTGAGTTGCGCCGCGCTATCGAGACGCTCCTGCGCCGCCCGATCGACCTGACGTGTGCGGGGCGTACCGATGCCGGCGTGCATGCGGTGGCACAGTTCATCAGCGTGCCCGTAACGGACGCTGAGTTGGCTTTGACGCGCCGTAGGTGGCTGAGGGCTATGGATGCCCTCCTGCCCAAAGATATCGCCATAAACGAGGTCTACAAGGCCCGTAAAGGCTTTTCTGCACGCTTTGATGCGCGTTCCCGTACGTATACGTACCGTATTGCCGATCGCGACGCGCGCCCTGTGCTTTCGCGCGGTGCGGTGTGGTGGCATCGCTACCCATTGGATGTTGAGGCGATGTCTGCGGCCTGTCCCGCGCTGCTGGGCGAGCAGGACTTCAAGAGCTTTTGCAAGGTGGCGTCTGCCGTGGGCAAGCCCACGCACCGCTGCGTGATGCGTGCCGAGTTTGGCCATGAGGTTGCGTTTGGCGAGGACATCCTGACGTTTACCATCGAGGGCAATGCGTTTCTGCATTCGATGGTCCGCACGATCGTGGGCACGCTTGTCGAGATTGGCATGCATCGCCGTGAACCCGAGTGGATGCGCGAGGTCATCGATGCTTGCGACCGTACCGCTGCGGGCCCCACGGCTCCTGCCTGCGGCCTTACGTTTATGGGCGTGGATTACGATCCCGCCGAGCTTGTCGTGCTCGACTAGGGGAGGACTCGACGCGTCGTGCGTCGACACCCGTCATCTGTGGGCTGCGCGTGTGCAACATCTGTTCTTGGCGTGCAATACAACCGGTGTCTCATTGCTTTTATTGCCGGGGTGTACCATGAACCACGGTTTGATTCATTGCTGTCGAGAGGACGGATAACTTGGTTCGACGTGGCTCGCATCCGCGACTTTCGGTGATCCTTGTGGTAGAAGGTTCGCCCAGCTATGCGATGCGTGCGCTCGAGAGTATCCAGAACCAAGACCTCTACGATTTGCAGATTGTCGTTGTCTGCCGCGATGCTGCGCCCGGTGTGCGCCATTCGCTTCAAGTTGCTGCCGACAGGGACATACATATTGATTTGATTGACGTCGAGGACGCGAAGCGCGGTGCTTGTCTTCGTGCCGGTTTTGCTGCCTCGCGCGGCTCTCAAATCATCGCTATGAACGCCGATGAGTGGTTTGCTCCGCAGTCCCTTCCCAAGATGGTCGATATCGCGTGCGATACTGCGGCAGACATAGTGTTTCCCACGGTGTCGCTCGACCGCTATGATGCACATCGAGAGCGCCATTCGCGCGTCTTGGATGCTACTCATATTTCCATTGATAGCAAATCTTCGATGGTGACCGGGCTGCCCCAGTTGATTTTACGCGGCTTGGTTGCTCAAGTCTCTGGCGTGATGTATAGCCGTCCGCTGTTTGAGGCATGCCTGTCGCACGGCAAGGCGTACCGTACGGTTGAGTTTATGGCATATGCGCTCTCGCAGGCACGATGCGTGTCCGGCTGCGGCGATGCTTGTTTCCACGCGGCGGCACCTAAGCTTACAGATGCCTTCGATCCCACCATGTATGCCAAGGTATCCGATGACATCCGAGCACTCGACGAGCTTGCGGACTCACTCTCGGAAGCAGATAGCGGTGGTCGGCTCAAGCTGGCAAGCCAAAAGTTCTACTTTGCCGGACTGGTCGCCTGCATCGAGAATTTGTGCCTGAGCCCGCACGGGTTGTCGTCAATCGAGCGTTCCGCCCGCATGCGCGATATGCTCGATGCGCCTCGAACCCGTCAGATGGTCGCCGCGCTCAAGGACAACCATCGGGGACTCGGTCTGTTGTTTGGGCCGATTGCCAGCGCCAAGCCCGCGCGCTGCGTGATGTGTACGCATCTGGCAGCTTTTCTTAACCGGACGGGCGCAAAAACCGCCTAAACGGCTCATTACGAAACAAACTTGCATAGAATTGTTTCGAAATGCGTTCTTATACACAAAAGCCTTCAAATAGCGTTAAACTATTCAATCACTGATTGATTGTCTCCGCCATCTTTTGGAGAGAGGGTTTGTATGGCTAAAAAACGCAATGGGCGCCAGGATGCCATTAGAGATATTGTGCGCAATAAGGACGTCCGTACGCAACGCGTGCTGGTCGATGAGCTCCGTGCCATGGGCTTTGATTGCACGCAGGCGACTGTCTCTCGCGATATTGCCGACATGGGGCTGCGTAAGCTCCCTGAGGGCATCTATGTTCTGGCAGAGGACCTGCACCTGCAGCGTATGGTTTCCGAGCTCGTAACGGGCGTTCTACGTACCGATAATCTGGTCATGATCAAGGCTCAGCCTGGCACGGCTTCCGGCATCGCCGCCGCCGTTGATGCGGCAGAGTTGCCCGATGTGCTTGGCTCGCTTGCCGGCAACGATACGATTTTGGTTATTGCCCAGACGGCCGAGGACGGCGAGCGTCTCGAGGCGCTGATCAATAAGCTGAGCAATTCTCGCAAGTAGGCGTGCGGGTCGTACGCTCGGCACTGTGCGCGCTGACATCGTGGCTTGTAAGGGGTATCGACGTTGGTCGGTACCCCCTTTTTGTTTGCCGGTATAAAGAACGCTCACCAGGTCGCTTTAAACTAAAAGGCTCCCGAGCAGTTTAATAAGCTGCTCGGGGGCCTTGTTGCTTATGGCCGGATGAATTTCTAGCCGACCGTATCGTCAGGCGTGGGCGAGGGATCGGGAGTGGGCGTAGGCGTAGGCGTAGGCGTGCCGCCATCGCCGCCGGTCGAACCACCAGTGGAGCCGCCCGTCGAGCCACCGGTCGTACCGGCGCCGCCGGTGGTGTCGCCGCCCGTGGTTTCGGTGGTCGTGGTCGTCGTGGTAGTCGTTGTGGTGGTTTCCTCTTCGTCCTCGTTCTCGTCCTTGTCGTCGTTCTCCGTCTTCTTGGTGTTGTTGGTGCCGTAGAACTTCCAGACGCTGTTGTTCTTGTAGGTGGGCGCCGTTCCGGTCGCAAACTCCTCGCGTTCGGTACCGGTCAGAACGGTGTTCATAAACCGCTTAAAGACAGGCAGGTTGGTGCTGTCGCCCAGCAGGTCCGTGCCGTATTTTTGGATGGGGATCTCGCCCGCGGAATAGCCGGTCCACAGGGCGCACGCCAGCTGCGGGGTATAGCCGCAGAACCACAGGTTAGTGGTGTTGTCGGTGGTGCCCGTTTTGCCGGCATAGGGCTGGTTGACGCTCAGGGCGCCAGCAGCACCCGTACCGCCGCCCTGCATGACGCCGGACAGAACATCGGTGACCGCGGCGGCCTCGCCCTCGGTAAGCACCTGTGAGGGATTGTCGGTGTGCTGGTACAGCACCGAACCGGTACGAGAGTCAATCTCGGTGATGGCGATCGGCTGGCGATAGTAGCCGCCGTTGGCAAACGTCGCGTAGGCGGCGGCCATCTCGAGCGGCGAGATCGAGCCGGTGCCGAGCGTCATGACGGGAACGTCCTCGATGTTGTCCTTGGCGGGATCGATGCCGAGCTTTTTGACGAGCGAGATGATCTTGCTGTTGCCGACGGCTTCCGCCACCTGGATGTAGCCGGTGTTGGAGGAGTATGCCGTTGCCTGCTTAAGCGTGATGTTGCCATAGCTATGGTTGGCGTAGTTTTGGACCTCGGTCGTAGTGCCCTTGGCCTTGAGCGGCGAGTTGCAGTTGAGGGTGACGTTGGGGTTCATGCCGTTTTGGATGGCAGTTGCCAGCGTAAAGGCCTTAAAGGTGGAGCCGACGGGACGCTTGGCCGTGGCATGGTTTACGTGGTTCTCGTCGGCGTTGTAGTCGTAGCCGCCCACCATGCACTTGATGTAGCCGGTCTTGGGGTCGACGACGACCATGCCCATGTCCAGGCCGTCGAGTGAGAGCGTGTCGAGCTGCTCGCGGACGGCATTCTCTGCCACCTGCTGCATCGTGGGGTCGATGGTGGTCTTGACGGTCAGACCGCCCTTAAAGAGCACGTCGGTCGAGAACTCCTGCTCCAGCAGCTGCTTGACATAGGCGACAAAGTAGGGCTGCGAGTATACGTCGACGCCACTGCCCGAGATTTCGGTCACGTTGAGGGTGATGGGCTCGGCCTGTGCGGCATCGTGCTCCTCCTGCGTAATGTGGCCCAGGCGCAACATGTTGTCGAGGACCTTGTTGCGGCGAGACAGTGCCAGATCGGGATTGACCGTGGGGTCGTACTGCGAAGGCGAGTTGGGAAGGCCGATCAACAGTGCGGCTTCGCTCAGGGTGAGGTCGGCGGCGCTCTTGGACAGGTAGGTCTCGGCTGCGGCCTCGATGCCGTAGGCGCCGTGGCCGTAATAGATGGTGTTGAGGTACATCATGAGAATCTCGTCTTTGGAGTACATGTCCTCCATCTTTACGGCGATGTAGGCCTCGCGCACCTTACGCTCGATGGTCGAGTCGAACTGCTCCTCCTGCAGGATGGTGTTGCGCACCAGCTGCTGGGTGATAGTCGAGGCGCCTTCGTGCCCGCCGCCGAGGGTTGCCACCGCAGCACGCGCGATACCCCACAGGTCGATACCGCCGTGCTCGTAGAAGCGCTCGTCCTCGACGTCAACGGTGCCCTGCAGCACGTAGGGGGAGACCTCGTCCTTGGTGATGGACTTGCGGTTTTGCGTGTAGAAGCTTGCGATCTTGTTGCCGTTGCAGTCGACGATCTCGGTGGGCTCGCTCACCAGATACGCGTTGGCGTCGGTGTAGTCGGGCAGATCGGACAGCCAACGGTTGACGTTGCCGACCATGCCGATGCCAAACGCCACGCCCGCGATAAGCAAAAAGCCCAAAAACGAGAGCAGGATTATGGGCAGAGCATGCGTCTTTGAACGGCTGCGTCCCTGTCGTTGGCGAGGACCCATATATTGACCTCCAGGTATGTCGTGCCGGACGGTGAATGTGTCGTCGGGGCAGGATGGACATAAGTTATTACACGATAAACCAAACGGGGCGCGCGAGGCCTCGTGTATGCTGGAAGACGGCATTTTTCAGAGTGAATGCATACCTTGGTAAGGAGTTTGCCGATGGCGATTCGGACGATAGGGCCGAGCGGACAATACGAGACTGGATTGGATGCTGCCGGTGCGGCGCTGCCCGAGCTGCTGGCGCCGGCGGGCGGGCTCGACCAGATGCTTGCGGCCATCGCCGCGGGTGCCGATGCCATCTATGCGGGGTTGGGCGGCTTTAACGCCCGCGTGAGCGCCCATGGCTTTACGGATGACGAGTTTGCGCGCGGTTGTGCCGTGGCGCATGCCCATGGCGTGCGTGTGTACGTGACGCTCAACGTGTTCGTGTTTGACGATGAGTTGTCCGACGCGGTGGCGCTGGGAGCTCATGCACTGGAGCTGGGCGCCGATGCTCTGATTGTCGCCGATGCCGGGCTGGCCTGCGCGCTGCGCGCGGTGATTCCCGGGGTCGAGATTCACCTGTCCACGCAGGCGGGCGTTCATAGCGAAGGCGCCGTGCGGCTTGCCGACGATGAGCTGGGGGTCGAGCGCGTGACGACGGCACGCGAGCTGACGGTCGACGAGATTGCGGCGCTATGTGCCACGGGCGTGCCCATCGAGGTATTCTGCCACGGTGCGATTTGCATCGGCTATTCGGGGGCGTGCGAGTTCTCGGCCCTGCGGCGTGGGCGCTCGGCGATGCGCGGCGACTGCACGCAGCCGTGCCGTCTGGCGTACGACCTGGTGGACGAGGCGGGGCAGAGCGTTGTCGCCGTCGAAGGGGATCGCCTGTTGTGCCCGCGCGACTATCTGGGTATTGCGCATCTGCCCGAGCTTGTAGATGCCGGCGTGGCGTCGCTCAAGATCGAGGGGCGCATGAAGAACCCCGATTACGTATTCAACGTGGTGCGGGTGTGGCGCCGGGCACTCGATATGCTGTGCGACGGCGCGTGGGACCCCGGTGCCGTGGAAGAACTTGAGCGCGAGCTGGGAAGGTCGTTTAACCGTGGGTTTACCGATGCGTACCTGCGAGGGCGTTCAGGTGCCGAGCTGATGAGCTTTGAGCGCGCAATTAATCAGGGCGTGCGCGTGGGGCGTTTGGTCGCTGTGGGCCACGAAGAGGTGACCGTTGAGCTCGACGCCGCCGTGGCGGCGGGTGACACGCTCGAGATCCGGTTTTATCCGGGTGTCGACGCGCGTCCCGATGTGCCCAAGCGCTGGCCGCAGGTGCCCTGCCCGGTGGATGCCGCAGCGGGGAAGCGCGTCGTCGTGCATTGCAAGCGTAAGGTGGACACGGGCTGCGAGGTATACCTGATTCGCAGCGCCGGCGTGTTGGATCAGACGGCGGCGGTGTTGGAGCGCATGCGGGCCGAGGCGGATGCGATTGCGCCCGTTGCACGTGCCGTTGAGGTACTGCCCTTTGAGGACGTTGTGGTGGATGGCGGTGCGTCGACGGAGTTGGTGGAGTGCGCGGTTCCCGCTCGCATGGTTTTTGCTTGGCAGCTGATGGATGCCGACCCGCGCGGAGAGCTCGATTTGTCCGACGCCGTTGTGGTGCTTGACGAGGTGTGCCGCGCGGGCGACACCGAGCGGACTCAGGCGCTTATGCAACGTGCCGGGCGCGTCGTCTGCCGCAACCTGGGACAGGTGGTGATCGCTCGCGAGCTGGGCGTGACGTTTGACGTGGCGGCGCCGGTGTTCTGCGCGAATCGGGCCACACTTACCTGGCTGCGCGGACTCGGTGCGGGGTGGGTATACTTGCCGGCCGAGTTGCTCGGCAATGATGCGGAGCGTATTGCCGAACTGGCCGCTGAACCCGGCGTCTTGGGTCCGGTCGACGCCGACCGTCCCGAGCTTATGGTGTGCGAGCACTGCCTGCTGACCGCCGAGGGCGTCTGCGCCACCGATTCGACGGGACAGGTCCGTTGCCGCGACTGCTTGCGTCGTCGGCAAACACGATATCTGGTCGAGCGTGACGGTACACGTTTGCCAGTTGCCATTGACGCATGCGGCAGGACGAGGATTTTCCTGTCGTAGGTGCCGCGTCGCGTCAGTTTGTTATCATAAGAGAGTTTATGGACTTCCAGCACCGCCGTTTTCGGCGAGGGTGCTATAGCAAAAGGAGGATACCCAATGCTGTCTGTTGACGAGCAAATGCGTATCATCACCTCGGGCGCCGCGCAGATCGTTCCCGAGGCCGACCTTCGCAAGAAGCTTGAGAAGGGCGAGCCCCTCAACATCAAGCTCGGCGTCGACCCCACCAGCCCCGACCTGCACCTGGGCCACGCCGTGCCGCTGCGCAAGATGCGTCAGTTCCAGGACCTGGGCCACAACGTCACCCTCATCATCGGCAACGGTACCGCGCTGATTGGCGATCCCTCGGGCAAGAACTCCACCCGTCCGCAGCTTTCGCAGGAGCAGATCGAGGCCAATGCCGAGACCTACGTGAGCCAGGCCATGAAGATCCTGGATCCCGAGAAGACCACCATCGTGCACAACGGTGACTGGATCCTTTCGATGGATCTGGCCGGTCTGCTGCAGGTGTGCTCCAAGTTCACCGTCGCCCGCATCCTTGAGCGCGACGACTTTACCAAGCGCTACCAGTCTCAGACGCCGATCGCCCTGCATGAGTTCCTGTATCCCGTGATGCAGGCCTTTGACTCCGTGCAGATCAAGGCCGACGTGGAGATGGGCGGCACCGATCAGCTCTTCAACCTGCTCGCCGGCCGTGAGCTCATGGAGAAGATGGGCATGGAGCCGCAGATCGCGCTCACCATGCCGCTGCTCGAGGGCACCGACGGCGTACGCAAGATGTCCAAGTCCTATGGCAACTACATCGGCCTGACCGACGCGCCCAAGGATATGTTCGGCAAGACCATGTCCATCCCCGACGAGATGATTGGCAAGTACTATCGTCTGGCCAGCTCGCTCACCCCGGCCGAGGTCGACAAGATCGACGCCGCCCTGGCCGACGGCTCTGCCGATCCCTATGAGCTCAAGCGCGCTCTGGGTCGCGACCTGTGCGACACCTACCACGGCGCCGGTGCCGGCGACGAGGCTCAGGCCGAGTTCGACCGTGTGTTCAAGGAGGGCCAGCTTGCCGACTTCCCCGAGAAGCATGTCGAGCTGACCGTTAACGACGAGGGCCAGATCTACCTCGCCGGCTTGCTCAAGGACCTGGGTCTTTCGGCGAGCGCCGGCCAGGCTCGTCGCGATATCGACGGCGGCGGCGTCAAGATCAACGGCAAGGCCGTGGCTCCCAAGAGCTACAACATCGACCCCAGCGCCCTCAAGCTGGGCGACACCCTCTCCGTTGGCAAGCGCAAGGGCTTCAAGTTGGTTTAGTTACGCGGTTTTACCAAACCGCGTAACGACTCGACGCTGCGCGGGCCGCATTTGGACAATCTGACGTTCAACTTCAAGGGCGCGACCAGAAGGTCAGCGCCCTTTCGTTTCACGTCACCTTGTCTCAAATGCGGCCCGCTCGCTGTCGTTGCCAAAACATCGGCGCTTCCGTGGTTGGCACTTGGGGACGTTCCTTTTGTGCCGGCACTTTGGGACACTCCTTGTCATTGGTGCAAAGTAGCCTGCCCCCATTGCGCCAAGCGGCGTGTGCCGTTAAGCGGAGAGGCGTATTGTTGACCCATCGTTTGGGCATACAATGGCTATTAGCTTGCTGCGGTGAAGGCCTGTCCGCTCCGCAGCTGTTTTCTACGGTTAAAGGAGTATGTATGTCCGTTGAGGTCATGAGGTCTGTGATCGAGGCCGCCGAGGGCCGCGTGCCCGTCGACACGCTGTTTACCAATGCGCAGATTGTCGACGTGTATGGCCAGCGTGTGGCGTCCGGTAGCGTTGCCGTCAAGGACGGCGTAATCGTCGGCGTGCTCTACAATGGTCGCGACGATGTCGCTGGCACCTACGAGGCAACTGAGGTCATCGACTGCCAGGGTCGCTATCTCGCTCCCGGTTTTATTGACGGGCATCTGCATATCGAGTCTTCGAACATCCGCCCTGCCGAGTATGCGCGCATGGCGGCGACGCGCGGTACTACCACCGCCATTGCCGACAGCCACGAGATTGCCAATGTTGCCGGTCTTGACGGCTTGCGCTTTATGATCGAGGACGGCCGCCGCGCACCCATCTCCATCAAGTACATGATGCCTTCGTGCGTGCCCGCGCTGCCCGACGAGCAGGCCGGTGCCGTTATTTCGGCTGCCGATATGCAGGCGTTTTTTGCCGAGCATCCGGGCGATGTCTTTGGTCTGGGCGAAATGATGAACCTGCCGGGCGTCTTTATGGCCGACCCCGAGACCTGTGCTCGCATCGATGCTGCCAACCAGACGCCGTCCAAGCAGGTTGACGGCCACGCGCCGCTCGTTGCCGGTAAGGACCTCAACGCCTATGCCGCAGCAGGTATTATCGCCGACCACGAGTCGACGATTCCCGAGGAGGCGCTCGACAAGCTGTCTCGCGGCATGTACGTGATGCTGCGCGAAGGCACGTGCAGCCATGACCTGGCCAACCTGTCTCCTATGCTGCTGGAGAATCCTGCCCGTGCCCGCCGCTGCTGCTTTGCGACCGACGACCGTGCTCCCTCCGATGCGCTTTCGACCGGTATGATTGACAATGCCTGCCGCGTGGCTATCGAGGCCGGTATTGACCCCGTGGTTGCCATCTCTATGGCGTCCCTGTCCACGGCCGAGGCGTTTGGCCTGGACCACGGCTGCCGCGACCCGCACGAGCTCCGCGGCGCAATCGCCCCGGGCAAACGCGCCGACCTGCTGTTGCTCGATGACTTGACGTTTGCCAAGGCTCCGCATCGCGTATATGCCGCTGGCGCGCTCGTGGCGCAGGACGGCACCTTTGTGGGCGAGATTGCACCCGAGATGGCCGAGGTTGCGGCCCTTGCCGATGAGCTGCGTGCTTCCGTTAAGCTGCCGAAGCTTTCGCTTGACGTGTTCGATTATGCCTTTAAGCCGGGCGAGGCGGTTATTGATGTGATCCCGGGCATGGCTATCACGGGCATGGTCCGTCCCGAGACTGACGAGGACTTGCGTCGCATTATGCTGATTGAGCGCCATGGCCGCGGCGTGTCGCTGCAGGCCGAGGGCGCCGATGGCGACGGCCCCGCTGGCCTGGGCCTGGTCGGCAAGCATATCGGTCGCGGCTGGGTGCGCGGTTTCACCATCACCGGTGGTGCCATTGCCTCCACGATCGGCCACGACTCGCACAACGTGTGCGTGGTGGGCGACAATGCGGCGGATATGATGGCTGCCGTTGAGGCCGTGGGCCAGGGCGGCCACGTGCTGGTGCGCAACGGCGAGGTCGTGGCGCGCATTCCGCTGGCGCTCGGTGGCCTTATGAGCGAGGGCACGGCCGAGGACGTTGCCGCGCAGCACGACGACTTTATGGTCAAGGCGCGCGCCATGGGTATTGAGCCGCCGCTCGACCCCATCATGGGCATTATCTTCCTGCCCTTGCCGGTCATCCCGACGCTCCGCATCCGCCCCGAGGGCATGTTCGACGTCACAACCTTCACCTACGCCGACTAGTCATCGGGGACGTTCTTAAACGACTAGTCATTGGGGACACTCTTTGGCGGGCTGCCTGACGCCGCGACCGTAGGACCTCTGGCATGTGTGAGCTATTTGCCAGGTCCTTGAAACGTTTACGCCCGCGGAGTCTTATTTGAGCTCCCTTTGGGTACGTTGGAATCGGATACACGTTCGATTCCAACAAGCCCGAAGGGAGCTTTTCTATGTTTAAACTGATTGCATCCGATATGGACGGCACACTGCTTGACGAAAACGGCCAGGTGCCTCCCGAGACCTACGAATTGATTCTGGCGCTACACGAGCATGGCGTGCATTTCGCCGCATCGTCAGGTCGTCGCTACGATCGCCTGTGCGAGTTCTTTGCGCCCGTTCGCGACAAGATGGACTTTGTCGCCGCTAACGGCGCCCAGGTCTACGCCGACGGTAAGATGGTGGACCGTGAGGTGTATTCCCACCTGGCGATTCGAAGGCTCGCCCAAGCCGTCAGGACGTTTCCCAATCTGCATCTTGCGCTCTTTGACCGAACCAAGTCCTTCCTGCTCGATGACGAGTGCAAGTTCGTGCGTGAGGTCGATAAGGACCTTCCCAATGCCGAGCGCATCTGGGAGCTGCCCGATCCCAGCGTAAATATCATAAAAGCGAGTATCTTTTGCGACGACAGTGCGGTTATGGACAGCGCGTACGTGCTACAGCGCGAACTTGGTCAGCTCTTTACTTTTGCGCCTTCGGGCAACGCGTGGATCGATGCCATGCAGCCCGGCGTATCGAAGGCCTCGGGTATTGCACAGCTCGCGGAGCATTATGGCATTGGGCGCGACGAGGTCATGGCGTTTGGCGACTCGATGAACGACTACGAGATCATTCGCTTTGTCGGCACGGGCTGCGCGATGGAAAACGCGCGCCCCGCGCTTAAAGCGGTGGCCGATCGCGTCGTAGGCTGCAACCGCGACCACGCCGTTCAGCATGAGCTCCGTCGCGTGCTGGAGAGTCTCGCTTAATGCGGCAGATGGGGACGTTCCTTTTCTGCCGGCAGTGGGGGACAGTCCTTGCAGCTTTTTGCGAAGAGTGTCCCCAGTGACTAGTCGTTTAAGAACGTCCCCAGTGACTGGCCGATGACTAGGCGAGGGCGGCCATGATGGTGCGGGCGACGCCGTCGTGGTCGTTGTCGTATTCGGTGATGGCGTCGGCGGCCTCACGGTCTTCGGGCTCGGCGTTGATCATGGCCATGCCATGGCCCGCTGCCTGCAGCATGGGGATGTCGTTGATGTTGTCGCCGAACGCCCAGGCGTCGGCGAGACGCTCGCCCAAGTGCTTGCATAGCCACGTGAGGGCCGTCCCCTTGGTGGCGCCCTCACCCATAACCTCGATATTCATGGCGTAAGAACGCGTGATCTCAATGCCTCCGAGCGTGTTGAGCGCCGCCGCGATGGCGTCGCGATCGGCCGGGTCGTGCCAGTACATGGCGATGCGTTCGAGCGTCTCGACCTCGTCGATCTTGCTGTCGATATCCATGTCGATCGGTGTTCGTGTGCGCTTGAGCGAAGCTGCGATGTGGGGGTCACCGCCGCAGAACTCATCCAGGCGCCCGTAAAGCGAGCGGGGGAGGAAGCACTGTCCATCCGCGAAGATATCGAAGGTCACATCGTGGCCGGCGGCAATGCGATGGATGCGGTGGGCAATGCCACGGTCGAGCGGACGGCTCAAGATGCGCGTGGCGCACGAGGCGTCGGTGGGCACATTGTCGTCGAGCTGCCAGACGCTGGCGCCGTTGGCACAGACCGCGTAGTGCACGGCGGGATGGGCGAGAATGGGCTCAAAGATGCCCGACAGCGGACGCCCCGTGCAGGGAACAAACTCGATGCTACGATGTGCGAGCTCGTCGAGCATTGCCCAAGTGGCGTCGCTCATCTGCTTATCGCTCGTCAGCAGCGTTCCGTCCATATCGGAAAACACAATCATTTGATGCAGCCCTTTCTACTGGCAAAAAAGCGTGGCCAAGGGCTTGGGTCCCTGGCCACGCTCAAGATCTATAACGGTCCGCGTCCTATCGGTCGGCGAGTGGCTTGTACTCCAGCGGCTCGATAACCGGGCGGTAGGCGGGGCGAATAATACGGTGCGCGCAGAAGAGCTCTTCCATGCGGTGTGCCGACCAGCCGGCCATGCGGGCGACAGCGAATAGCGGCGTAAAGAGCGTCTCGGGCACGCCGAGCATCTTGTAGATAAAGCCCGTGTACAGGTCGATGTTGGCGCAGATGGGCTTGGTCATGCCGTGGTCGCGCATCACTTGCGGGGCCAGGCGCTCGATGCGCTCGATGAGCGCGAACTCATCGCCCAGGTTCTTCTTGGCGGCAAGCGTGCGCGCGTAACGGCGGCAGACCTCGGCGCGCGGGTCGCTCAGCGTATAGACGGCGTGGCCCATGCCGTAGATGAGGCCCGTGCCGTCGAAGGCCTGCTTGTCGAGGATCTTGCCCAGGTAGGCCGCGACCTCGTCCTCGTCCTCCCAATTGGAGACATGCGCGCGGATGTCCTCGTGCATAGAAACGACCTTGGCATTGGCACCGCCGTGGCGCGGGCCCTTGAGCGAGCCGATAGCCGCGGCGTAGGCGGAATACGGATCGGTGGCCGAAGACGACAGCACGCGGCAAGCGAAGGTGGAGTTGTTGCCGCCGCCGTGCTCGGCATGCAGCATGAGCATAACGTCGAGCAGCATCGCCTCATCGCGGGTGAACGCCATGCCGCCGCGCAGGACCTGTAGGATGGTCTCGGCGGTGGAGAGACCGGGCGTGGGGTGCGGCACGTGAACCTCGGAGCCGCGAAGCTTGGCGACCGAGGCCATGTGTGCGAAGGCGGCGATGCGCGGGAGACGTGCGAGCATGGAAATGGCGACGTCGATTTCGTGCTCGGGCGTGATCACGTCCGGTTCGGCATCGAAGGCGTAGAGCAGCAGCACGGCGCGCTGGAGCACGTTCATGATGCTCGACGACACCGTGGTCATGGGGAACTCTTTGACGTACTCGTCGCTCAGATGTCTAAAGGCGCCCAGGCGCTCGCAAAAGCCGTCGAGCTCTTCCTTGTTGGGCAGCGAGCCCGTGATAAGCAGATAGGCGACTTCCTCGTAGCCGTAGCGATTCTCGGCCTGGGCATTGTTGACCAGATCCTCGATGCTGTAGCCGCGAAGCGTGAGCTTGCCCTGATCGGGCACGACCTTTCCGTCGACCTTGTTGTAGCCGTGCACATCCGAGATACGAGTGAGGCCCGCGACCACGCCCGAGCCGTCAGCATTGCGCAGGCCGCGCTTGACATTGTGCTCTTCGAACAAGCCCTCGTCATAAGGGTCGGTCGGCAGGCCGTGGTAGAGGCTTTCGCTCTCAGACGAAATCTGGCGGCTTGCTTCGTAATCCAGAACCAGTCGGCTCAAGTGGTCATCGAAGCGGTAATAGATTTTCTTGGCGTCGTAGGCCATGCGCGCTCCTCTCCGGGCCGCATCGGGGTGGCTTGCATGGGCATGCGCGCGTCAGGCTATCCCCAGCGGCTTGCTCGCTACAGGCGGTACATAAAGTTAAAGACGTCCTCGCGCTGGATGGACACGTTGACGCCCGAAAGCTCGCCGGCCTCGGCCAGGGCCTTCTGCAGCTCGGCGAAGTCGAGCTTGGACTCGGCGGTATCGGCCAGCATGGTCATGGTAAAGATGTCCTCGATAATGGACTGCGTGATGTCGCGGATGTCGACGTTGGCCTCTCCCAGGACACGGGTGACGCCGGCGACGATGCCGGGGCGGTTCTTGCCAAGGACGGTGATGACGATACGGGAGGACGAGATCTCGGCCATGGGAAACCCTTTCGCGTGATTGCGGCGCGCGCGGGGCGCTCCGCTACGGTACAGTGTTCATCATTGTACCTGTCTGGCGCAAAAAAGGCGCGCTCGCTGCGGCGTTACATGCCTGCAACATGAGCGTAAGGGGGAAGGCCGTACGGGGAAGAGCCGTCTGGCGCGTGTCCGGCTCGTGTTGGGTTGATTTCCGATCTCAGCCGAACACATTGAGCGGACAGGCCGTTCCCGCAGTCAGCCGAACGCCTCCGACGGCTGATTCCGAACTGGAAGCGGAGGGCATCCCCGCCCTTCGGTAGGGGATACCGCTCCGCGGCGCATGCCGCGGGCGGCGCCCCTATCGGACCACCGTGACCTCAGTTGGGATGGGCCCAGCACTGCCGCGTACTCGGTGAGCTAGAGCCAACTGTTCGTCTTCACGTCGCGTATGGCGATATTTCGGTCGTCCGGCTCGGTGATGCCGTAGCCGAACGCCTGGAGCGTCTCGATGGACTCCTGGATCCTCTGTTGGAACATGGGACCCGGATCGACCCTCGGCCCGAGGTGCCCGCGCCAAAGGCCCGGCGTGGCGCGCAGCATGTTATGGATTTTGGAGATGGGCTCGATGTCGGCGTAGACGCTGAGCGTCGCCATGGCGTCCTTGTGGCCGAGGATCGATTGGAGCGCCTTGATATCGCCGCCTTGGCGGATCCACTGCGTTGCGAACGTGTGGCGAAGGCCGTGGAACGTGATCAGCTCGTCGTTGGTGCCCATGAGGCCGTTGGTCTCCGAGAACGTCTTGAACGCCCTGCGGATATAGCTTGTCGTCGCGAAGGTCGCGCCCGGCTCCGACAGGATGTAGCAGTCCCCGATCTCGACCGCCCCGGTAAGGCCGCGCAAGCGCAGCTTTCCGCAGTCGATCTCGTGGGTCTCCTTCAGGAAGGGGAGTAGGCCGACCGGGTCGATGGGGATACCCCTGGCGTCATGGGTCTTGGTGTCCTTGATGAACGAACCCATTCCCTTCGCGTACGCCACCGAGTGTCTGATCGAGATCAGGCCCGTCTCGAAATCCACATCGCACCACCGAAGGCCGCAGACCTCGCCGATTCGCATCCCCGTGTGCAGGGCGAGTACGACCGCCCTCTAATCCTCGGCGGACCAATCGAGTCCGAACTCCTTTCGGGCATCCTCTTCGCTCATGACTTCGAGAAGGTCTCCGGGTTGGCAACGAAGGGCGAGGCATAGCTGCTCGAGTGTGTTGAAGCGAATGCCGCGAATATGCCCTTTTTTAATACGGGACAGGTTCACGGGCGTGGTTCCAATCCTTTCGGCAAGTTCGTTCGAGGAAATCTTTCGCTCGGCCATGATCTTGTCGAGGCGAACAATTACGGGCATGGCGTTTCCTTACGCAATCTCGTCGGAGTCGAGGTACAGCTCTCGGGCGTACAAGAAGAGCTGGGAAAGCATGAACAGGACGATGCCGAGAACCAGAGAGGTCCAATCGAATGATGAAGCGATCTCTTGGGCGCCGACGGCCCCCTCGCCGCCAAACATCGAAACGGAGGTTTTGAGTGAGCCGGCGTAGAGGCTGGTGGCAGCTTGAACAACGAAGAGAATGCCGAGCACCTTCAAGCATGTCGCAGACCCTTTCTTGAAGGGGTCTCCGCTCTTGATCGTCCACACGAGAACGGCGCTGAGGATGGTCGTAGCGATACCGATGACGGCAGGGACCAATGTCGAGATCGCAAGGGCTGGATACGCGGGGGAGTCTGCAATTACAGGGTTGTCGAGCACTTCGATTGCTGGCTTTAAGGAGAACGCCACTTGTGCGATGGCGGTGGCGCAAAGGGTCGCAGAGGCTATCGCACATGCGATGCGGAAGGAATGAAGCCGGGGAATGCGATTGTCGGAACTCATAATAACCTCCGAAGAATTTAAAAAACTCAGGTTACTTTTTAACAGTTTATGTTAAATTGACTTTGCCGTCAAGTAATCACAGCATGCTGCAACCGAAACCCCTCTAGATTGGAGAGGATTATGTTCAGTACTGTTAAGTCGTGTAAGCTCTTGGTTTTCCTCGGCCTCGCTCTTTGTCTGTTGCTGCCGGGAGCCCCCGCTTTTGCGGATACCCCGATGCCTCCTTCCCAGGAGAGCAGCCAGTGTGCCCTCGTTGAGCCCCTCGGGTATACGGACGACGTCGTCGATACCTACTGGAGCTACAGCTGTCCTCGCGGCGTAAGCGGGCACAGCATCTCGATGTTCAACATCTCTTACAAGACGATCTCCTACCGAAATGGCTATCGCCGATCCGCGCATCATAGGGAATCCCGCCTCGCTGCAATGTGCTCCTGTGGTGTTCTTGGCACAACTGATAAATGGCAATTTGTCTATAGCACCTACTAGATGCGAGGAAGGGCCGAGCATTTTGTTCGGCCCCTCTGTTCCGACTGGATGAGGTTAAGGTTGGCGATGAATATGCTCAAAATCTCGAAGGCGATCTTTAGGTCGCTTCTCTCCTCCAGGTCGCTCTGTGTTGTCGTTGCTGCGTTGATGGTTCTTTGTGCTCTGCCCGTCTTCAGGAGCGCGGCTGGCATCGACGGACGGGTCGAATACCTCGAGTCGGGAATAACCCGTGTTGAGCAGGAATTGTCAGCATCCTATGCGGATGCGCTTGTGAATGCGGGGGAGGACGGTGTCTATACCTCTTCATCAAGCATGCCCGCGCTTCTGTACCCTCTTGCCGCGGGACGTCTTATCTTGGCACCGCTCTCTCCCCTACTTCCGTTTCTGCAGATATCGGATGGAGAGTACACCTATTATGACGGATCGAAGGAGTACTTGCTATGGGTCGCAACGGCCGTTGCCGTCTCGTTCCTTGCCGCGCGTCTTAACAAACGTGAAAAGCTCATCATCCAGGCACCGATGGGCGAGCTGGGTAGACTTGTTGCATCGAGCGTATGGGCGAGTGTTTTTGCAATGCTTGCCGTCCTCGCCATCAATCTTCCAGGGATAATCGCCGCGCTTGTGAAGAATGGCCCGGGCTCGCCGTTCTATCCGATAGGCTACATTCAATATGCGACTCCGGTTATCAAACCGGCTTGGCTGGTGTTCGCGCAGACGGCCATCTTGCAATTCTTGGTGGCAGCGTTCATCTCGCTTGTCGTTCACCTTGCCGTGAAGATTGCCAATAACCCTACGCTTGGAATCGTGTTCGTATGTGCCCTGATGGGGGTGACGATGGTTCCCGGGTATTACGGAAGATCCATCGCTTTACGTGAGTTCGCCCTGTTGAATCCCCTTACGTATGCGAACACTGAGTTGACCGTCGGCGCCTATAGCCCGTACCCGACAACGCAGATAGCGAATCTGCCTGGACTTTGCTTCGAGCGTGGCGCGATTGCCCTCGTATGCGCAATCGGGATCGAGGTGCTGGCAATTAGCCTGCTTTGCGTTGCTGGAAAGAGCGGCTGCGCGTGCCCGATATCCCCGATTTGTCTTGAGAGAGGTTCCTTCACTGCATCGAGAACGGCAACTCGTTCGAGCGCTTGTGCCTCCGCCGTTGCATACGTAAGAACGATGGGAAAACTGCTCCTGCGTTCTCCTACCCTCGCCGTATGCGCGATTGCGATGTCGACGACGATGCTGGCCCCGGCTCTGGTCGAGATGTTTCCTGACGCTGATAACGTTTCCGCTGTTCGGTATAGGGATGGGGAGCTCCGTTCAATAGATCGGTATCTAGAGCAGAACGCTGCGAATATGGACGTCGAGGGCAAAGCGGCCCTGGAAGACATGCGGGATGCTCTTTCGGGTTTCGTGTACGCGCCTATGCCTGCGGAGGGGTTTCGAAGCCTTGCGACGTACGAGCGCGCTCGAGGTGAGCTGGGCGCGGCAGATGCGACTCTCCTGCAATCGATCGGAATCGAGCCGGAGACTCCTTCTCATGCGGAGGCGCGCGCCCTTCTGCTTGAGTCGATCGCGAGCTTGCCGGACCCCAAGGTTTACGAGTTAAGTACGAAGATGCCCCCATTAATCCTCCTTTCGTATCTCCAGGCAGCGCTTCCCTCCTTATTTTTGCTGTTGCCCGTGGTTGTCACATCGCTCGCGTGCACCCACCTGCAGTGTCGTTCCCTTCTGGTTCTCCAGATCCCCGCAACAGCGCATGTGCGTTTTCTGACGGCTGTTGCGCTGGCTCTCCTGCTTGGCTTGGTACTGCTTTTGGTGTCGATGGTTCCCGCTGTCGTTGTGTCCGTGATTAAGAACGGTGCGGGTGGATCGGAGTATCCCGTCGCTCTCATTCGGGCGGGAGCTTCGACAACGTCCATGGTGGGGGAGGCGGTGTTGTGCAGTATTCCGTTGCTGGTCATGGCATACGGCGTGATTTCCGTCGTCGCTGCGTTGACAGCAGCGATTAGCCGCAACCCCGTTGTCACCGGAATGGCTTGCGCGGTTCTCTTGGTGTTGGGTTCGTTGAGCGCTCATGTTGAAAGCGTGGGCATGGGCGTCGCGCTGCTGGCTCCATTCGCCTCGTTTGATCCCGCTTCCCAGGTGGGGACGATTGGGTTCCTTGGGCGAGGGACGAACGCGATGCCTTTTGGAGAGGTCGTCGGCGCATCGGGCGCTCTGCTGGTGGTCTTGGGCGCCGTATCTCCGTTGATGGTGCGCCTGAGTGTTCCAAAGATCGAAAGGGGATGATCTCGATGATTGACCTTCAAACGCTGACGATCTCTTATGGAAAGAAGGTGCTCGTAGATTCGGTGAACGCTGAGTTTGCCCCGGGTACGGTCTACGGTCTCGTCGCTCCGAACGGGCATGGAAAGACGACGTTGCTGCGTGCGATGGCAGGTTTGCCGGGTCCTCGCGTGGACGGGAGCATCGTTCTGGATGAGGTGCAGGGTACGGGTGCGAGAGAGGTCCGTTCTATGATCTTCTATGCACCTGGTGAGGGGACGCTGCTGTATCCCGGATTGCGTGCGGAAGATCACCTCAAGATGGTTTGCGATATGTGGCCGCATGCTCGCGATATCGAAGAGATAGTGGAACAAACGCAGATAGGCGAGTTCGCGAAGATGAGGATCCGCACTCTGAGCCAGGGCATGAAGCAGCAGCTTACCCTGGCGATTGCGTATGCGACGGGCGCGCGGTACCTTCTATTAGATGAGCCCATGAACGCGCTCGACCCCAGCAGGGTGGACTTGCATTCCGAGATTCTCAGGAAGCTGGCCGATTCTGGTACGTGCATCATCATGTCATCCCACATCTTGGATTCGGTCGATAGGCTGTGCGATGAGATTCTGTTTTTGAAGGATGGGAGGCTCATTAGAAGCATTCCGCAAGATGATGCTGCGCCGAAGTCTCCTGGATCCCATTTCGCAAAGCCTGCCGGACGCGCCGAGGGTGCGCTAAGCACGTATCGGCGACTCTACGAAAAGGGCGGGTAGAAATGCAAGTTAAAAATCTATGTGGTCAATATAATACCGTTGAACCCGCATATCGATACCGCTCAGCCATTCGCCTCGCCCCCGTCGCACGCATCTTCATCCGGT
>CAJLVJ010000023.1 GCA_905210085.1 uncultured Collinsella sp.
AAAGCTGTTTTCAATAAGCAATTTGTTCATAAAAAGCTTAATTTGTGAAGGTTCTATATTAAAATTATACACTTTAACATCTCCTAAATTAGAAAAATATTCACAATTAATAATAACATAACTTGCATATTTCAACAAGATATATTATAATAAATAAATTAGTAATGCAAAATGTGGGTGATAATTTGGATTTACTTCAAACACTAAAAAGTTTTCAAGGTGTAAAGGACTTTGAGGAAACAACAAGTTTTTATTACACTTTTCATAATTGCCCTGAAAAAGGAGAGCATACGAAGGTAATGCTTGACTATACACTTTCTGTGGAAACAGGGGATGAGATATTGAAAATAGGGGTTTGTCCCCACTGTGGAAAAGGTTTTTACCACAGAGATTTCCAAACTAAGAATTTTTAGGAGGACAAAATAATGGAAGATAATAACAAAGAAAATGGCTTAGGTGGCACAGGCAATTTTATTCACAGCCTTATTCAGGAAGATTTAGGCGATGATTGCTCAAAAATTATTACACGTTTCCCACCAGAGCCTAATGGCTATCTTCACATAGGTCATGCAAAAAGCGTTTGCCTTAACTTTGGATTAGCAGAATATTATGGTGGTAAGTGCAATTTAAGATTTGATGATACAAACCCTGCTAAAGAGGATACAGAATTCGTTGAATCAATTAAAAATGATATTAAGTGGCTTGGTTTTGATTGGGAAGATAGATTATTTTTTGCATCAAGTTACTTTGAACAGATGTATGATTTTGCTGTAGAGCTTATTAAAAAAGGTCTTGCTTTCGTTTGTGATATGAATGCAGAGGAAATTCGTCAAGCAAGAGGTACACTTACTGAACCTGGTAAGGAAAGTCCTTATAGAAACAGAAGTGTTGAAGAAAACCTTGACCTTTTCCAGAGAATGAGAAATGGTGAATTTGGTGATGGCGAAAAGACTTTAAGAGCTAAGATTGATATGGCATCACCTAACATCAATATGCGTGACCCTGTTATTTACAGAATTGCTCATATTCATCATCATTCTACAGGTGACAAGTGGTGCATCTACCCAATGTACGATTTCGCACATCCTGTTGAAGATGCTATTGAAGGTATCACACATTCTATTTGTACAATGGAATTTGAAGACCACAGACCTTTATACGATTGGGTTGTAAATAATATTACACTTCCAAAGGCTACAAAGCCTAGACAGGTAGAGTTTGCTAAGCTTAATCTTGCAGACACTATTATGGGTAAGAGATATTTAAGAAATCTTGTTGAAACAAATCAGGTTGATGGTTGGGACGACCCTAGACTTGTAACTCTTTCTGGTATCAGAAGACGTGGTTATACTCCAGAGTCAATAAAGAATTTCTGTAATATGGTTGGTGTTTCAAAGGCTAATTCAGTTGTTGATTTGGCACAGCTTGAATACTGTATCAGAGAAGATTTACAGCCAAAAGTTCCTGTAGTTATGGCAGTTTTAGACCCTATTAAGTTAGTTATTACAAATTATCCAGAGGGTCAGACTGAAATGCTTGAAATTGAAAATCAAATTTACGTTAAAACGTTTTAAAGAATAAAATAGCAGCTAAATCCGTATATAAGTCGATACTTCAAACTACTTGTTTGCTTCAATGAGCTTTTCAAGCCTCAAAACGCGATGGTACAGGGCAGACTTCGACAAGGGAGGGTCAGCCATCTCGCCCAGATCGCGCAGCGACAGATCGGGATGGCGCTCGCGCAGGTCGCAAAAGACTGCCAAGGCGTCCGGAAGCGTGTCGCGCAAACCCCGCTGTTCGAGCTCATCGATCAACGCAAGCTGATGCTGGGCGGCACCCGCACTTCTGGTCTGATTGGCCAGTTCGGCATTCACGCGACGGTTTACGTCGTTCTTAACCAATTTGACCGCGCGCGCTTCCTCGATCTCGGCAACGCTGCGCTTGGCGCCAATCAGCTTTAGGAGCTGCTCGATCTCCTCGGCGCTTTTAATGTAGACAGCAAAGGATCCGCGCCGCGCGTTAACGCGCGCATGGACCCCAATCTGCTCCAATAAATCGCAAAGTCCCCGGGCATACTGCTCGCCCTGCACCGCGATCTCCAAATGAAAGTCGCCGCGGGGATCGGCCACGAAACCGCCGGCGATGAGCGCGCCGCGGATGTAGGCAAGCCTGCAGCAGGGACGGGCAACGATGTGCCGGGGAACACCAGCGACGAGCCCTCCCCTGCGGTCTAGAATGCCCAGCAGCACCAGAGCCTTGTCCAGGTCGGGTTGATCGGGCAGGGTAATGAGATAGTTACGGACCTTATGCAAGACCGATTTACGAACGGTGAATTCCGTTTTGAGCTTAAGGATGCGATGCGTCAGTGTGATCATCGTGCGCGCGACGGCACCCGTCTCGGTCGCGACCGTCAAACGATACCGCCCGGAGCCGGCCAGCGAAAGTGTACCGCTCACACGCGTCAGGGCGGCAAGCGTCGACAAATCGCAGTATTCACATTCGGGTTCGCAGCGCGCGAGCTCGTCACGCACCTCGGCGGTAAACGACATGCAGACCTATGCTTTCGTGTTGGCGCGCGACAGGTCGCGATGGGAAATGCTCACGTGATATTGGGCGCCTTCCAAATAACGTGCCGTGGCCTCGGCGATGGCAACGCTGCGGTGTTGACCGCCCGTGCAGCCGATGGCAATAGAAAGCTGTGGCTTGCCCTCCGCGATATAGCCGGGCATGACCGTATCGAGCAGCTGCGTCCAGGCCTTCCAGAACTCCTGGGTCTTGGGATGGTCCAGAACAAAGTCGGAGACTTTCTTATCGAGACCGGTCATGGTGCGCATCTCGGGATCGTAGAACGGATTGGGCAGGAAGCGGACGTCGATCATAATGTCCGCCTCGACGGGCATGCCGTGCTTAAAGCCAAACGAGAACACGTGAACGTCCATGAGCTGCTGGTCGGACAGCTCGGAGAACGCCATGCGCAATTTGTTGCGCAGGGCAGAGGTGCGCAGGCGGCTCGTGTCGATGATCATATCGGCTCGATCGCGCACGCCCTGCAGCTGCAGGCGCTCGCGCTGAATCGCATCGGCCGTAGTCTCCCCCGGCTTGGCAATGGGGTGGCGGCGGCGGTTTTCGCTATAACGACGGATCAGCACCTCGTCAGAGGCCTCGAGAAACACGATGTCACAGCTCATCTCGCGCTCCTCGAGCGCGGCAACGGCATCGAGCAGCTCATCGAACAAGCCCTGGCTGCGCAGGTCGCAGGTGACGGCAAGATGCCTGCCCACGCCCGTATTGATGCCGACGAGTTCGGCAAGCTGGGCGATCAGACGCGGAGGCAAGTTGTCGATGCAAAAGTAGCCCATGTCCTCGAACACATGCATGGCCTGCGTTCGGCCCGATCCGGACATTCCGGTGATGATGACGATATCGGGGATGCGCTCCGAGCGCTCCGCCGCATCCATGGCATCTCCCTTTTGCATGTGTGCCTCCTAAAACAAGCGCGGGACCCGGCCAGCGGATCCCGCGCGATCAATTGCCTTTATTGAGTATACCGCCCCAAGCGGATACGAGGCCTGTCTTACGCCTCAAGCGCAGCCTTGAACCAACTTGTAATACTCGTGGGGTGCGTGATGGCGGTGCCGACGACAACGGCCCAGGCGCCCACATCAATCGCGGCGCGGGCCTCCTCGGGCGTGTGCACGCGGCCCTCGCAGATAATGGGAAGACCGGGGAATTCCTCGGTCGCCTGACGCAGAAGCGGCAGATCGGGGCCATCGGCCATGGTGCAGTCGATAGCGGCAACACCATGAGAAAGCGTGGTGGACACCAGGTCGAAGCCCATGTCGACAGCACGACGAATATCCTCGATGGTGGCACAGTCGGCCATCAGGAGCACGCCCTCCTCGTGCAGCGGACGGAAGGTGTCCTCGACGGTCTTGCCATCGGGACGCGGGCGATCGGTGGCGTCAATCGCCACGATATCGGCACCGGCGGCAACGCAGGCGCGAGCGTGGCGCAGCGTCGGCGTGATGTAGACGCCCTCGTGCCCATCCTTCCACAAGCCGATGACGGGGACCTCGCAGCGGCCCTTAATGGCGGCGATGTCGGCAAGGCCCTGGCAGCGAATGGCGGCGGCGCCGCCGAGCTCGCAAGCACGAGACATTTGAGCCATGGTCTCGGGCGTGCGAAGCGGCTCGCCCATATACGCCTGAACGCTCACGACGAGCTTGCCCTTCAGGGATTGAACCAAAGGATCGACGGTCATGTTCGACTCAACCTTTCTCAAAACAGCCTTCTGAGACGCCGCACCTTGACGTTCAAACCGTCGCTCGCGTACCGAAGTACGCTTCGCTCTTCTTTCACGTCAATCTGCGGCACCTCAGAAGGCGCACTTGGTAGTTATGCTTACTTCAACGATGCAAGAAGGTGTTCGGCGGCACCGATGAGCGGAGCATCGCCCTCCAGAGAACCGATGAGGATCGGCGTGTCCTGAAGCGGATCGAGCGCCTGGCTGGCATAGCCCTCGTGCACCGAATCCTTCCACGTCTGTGAACGCCAATCGGGACCTTGGTGAATCACGCCGCCCGAAAGCACGATGACCTCAGGGTCCAGAATGTTAGCGAGCGAGCCCAAGCTGGCACCCAGCGCAAAGCCGGCGTCATGGATGACCTCGGTCGCCTTTGCGTCGCCTGCACGGCACAGGTCGTTCACATCGCGACCGACCGAAGGACGGCTGGGGTCGACGCGACCAAAGCGCTCATCGTACATACGACCAATGGAAGTGCCCGAAGCAACCGACTCAAGATGACCAGAACGTCCGCAGGCGCAGGGAATGCCGGCGGCAGCCGAGCACTCGATGTGGCCCATATGACCGGCAGCACCATGGAAGCCCTGCATCACGCGGCCGTTCTCGACATATGCGCCGCCGATGCCCGTGCCGATGCCCAGGCACAAGACGGAGAACTTGCCCTTGCCGACGCCCCAGTGGGCCTCGCCCAGAGCATGAGCCTGCACGTCGCCCACAACGGCAACGGGGAGACCAAGGTCCTCGCGCAGACGCGGCCCCAACTGAACGCCGGACCAGCCGGGCATAATCTCGTTGGCATACGCGATGGCGCCCGTCTTGGGATCGACGACGCCTGCGGCACCGATACCGACACCGAGGACCTCGACATCGGGATTCGCCTCAAGAGCAGCCTTGATGGACGCCTCGATACGCTGGAAGACGGCCTCGCCGCCCTCCTGGGCCTCGGTAGGAACCTCGGCCTCAAAAACGGGATGGGGCACGCTGCCGTCAGCCGGGTACTCCATAATGGCGGTCGCGATCTTAGTTCCGCCGATATCGACAGAGCAGACGTACTTGTTCTCCATGTCGCTCTCCTTCGGAGATAAAAACAACTACAGGAAATGAAGGCGGTGTTATCGCCGCAACTTGGTAAAGGTTTCCCAGGTGCCCGAGGTTGGGGTGAAAGTGGTCGGGCGTTGACCTAATGGGTCACGCCCGACCACTTGAGCCCCAAGATCGGGTGCCTGGGGAAGCTTTACAGGAGACCGTTGTCCTGGAGGACCTTCTTAATCGCCTCGACGTTCTCGCCGGTCATGGCCTTCACCGGGCGCGGCATGGTCGGGCTGTCGAAGATGCCCATGAGGTTCATAGCGGTCTTGAAGGCGCCGACGCCACCGGCATAGCCCTGAACGCCCGAGGTGACATCCCAGATGTGGGAAATCTCGTTGAGGCGATCCTGCTCGGCCTTGACGGTAGCCCAGTCGCCGGCCTGAGCGGCCTTCCACTGACGCACGTAGCCCTCGGGCTCAACGTTGGCGAGACCCGGGACGGAACCGTCGGCGCCACCGAGGTAGGCACCGTCAACGACGACCTCGTGACCGGTGAGGATGCTCATCGGGTGGCCGTTCTTCTCGTTCTCCTGAACGAGGTAGCGGAACGAGATGTCATCACCCGAGGAATCCTTGACGCCGGCCAGGACGCCCTCGGCGCCGAGCTTGGCAAGGAGCTTCCAGGGGAGCTTGGTGTGGACGCACACGGGGATGTCGTAGGCGAAGATGGGCAGGTCGAGCTCCTCGTGCAGGATGCGGAAGTGCTCCTCGACCTCGGTCATGCCCTGCAGGGCATAGAACGGGCAGGTGGCGACAAGCGCATCGGCGCCCAGCTCCTGAGCGACCTTACCATGCTCGATCATGCGCTCGGTCTCGGTATCGATGATGCCGACCAGAACGGGAACGCGGTGGTCGACGATGCGCACGGCCTCGGCGACAATCTGGCGACGGCGCTCGTCGGTGGAGAAGACGACCTCGCCCGAGGAGCCCAGGAAGAACAGGCCATCGACGCCGGCATCGATCATGCGGTTGATGCTGCGCTCAAAGGAGGCAACATCAAGCTGGTGGTCTTCGGTATCGGGAACAACGACGGGAGGGATAACGCCGGTGAATTTCTGAGTTGCCACAAGAATCTCCTTAGTTGTCTGGCGGGCGGCCCTATGCCACCCACTCTTGTTGGCAGTGTCCAGGCCGTCTAGGCCAAAGAACACGGGTAGAACGTTTGGTTCAAGAAGTCGATGACTTCGTTTTCGAACGCATTGATGCGCTCGTGAGCGTATTTGGCATAGATGATATGCCTCCGGTCACACTCAAGACCGTTGAATACGGCGAACTGGCCCTTGGGATCGCTCACGGCATCCATGAGCGATGTGCCCATGAGCACCGATCCGCGCACCCGAGACGACAGAGCCTCAAGGCCACCGGGGATTGGATTGGCAACCGCCGTGCAGGCAAGGCCCCGCTCGTCCAGAGCGGAAACCGCCAGCGCGACGCCGCCGCCAAGGCCCTCGCCCCACGCAAAAATGCGATCGGAGTCTACGCCGTCAAGATTGCGCGCGACCTTCGCCAACGCGCAGCCCCAACGGACGCGCTCGACAAAAGCGGGCGAAGCAATCCCCCGCTGCAGGTCGTCCGTACCAGCAACACCGTCGTCCAGTGCAAGCACGGCATATCCCATGGCGGCAAATCTCGTCATGTGATGCCAGCCGCGCACAGGCCGATCGATGTCGTGGAACATCAGGCACAGCGGCACGCGCTCAGATACTCGGGCACGACCAACAGGCTCAATCAAACGAGCGTGGACCGCATGGTCACCGAGCTCAAAGGAAACCTCCGAGTAACGGGCGCAGGGGTTAACAAAGTCAATCGCCGTAATGGCCAGGCCTTGAATCTCAAGATTCGGAGCGCATGTCTCTAAATCAGAAACATCTGCTTGGACATCACCGTGCCAGTCCCGATAGTCTGCGAGCCTTGACGAAACCGTTCCAGGAATTCCCACGAGCCCGGGGACTATCAGCTCATCGATATTGCTCTCGCACTTAGACATAAGCCTCCCCTCCCTCACAGAAAAACGGAATGATCAAATCATCAAAGTCCTGAATCTCCTCGTGGCCAAAGCCCTCAAAGAACTCATGACGCTTATCGCAGGACAGGTTGTTGTACACCGCAAACTGCGTTGCCGGCGGACAGACGATATCGGCCGTGCCCGTGCCAAACAGCACGGGGCACTTGACCATGGGGGCAAAATTCTTGGAATCGAAGTACGCCAGCTTGGCATAGGCTTCCTCGATACGAGTCGAGTCCTCGTCAAACCAACGCGACCAATAGCGCAGACCCTCGTAGGCAATATCGTCGGCGTCCAGATCCCAAACCAGGCGGAAGTCCGACAGGAAGGGATAGAGGATGGCGGCGCGATTGATAAGCTCGCTGTTAAGCGCGCAGGTCGCAATGCCCAAACCGCCGCCCTGCGATGCGCCGTTCACATACACGCGGGTAAGATCGATGCCCTCGAGCTCGCGAACGATACGGCACAGAATGCGGATATCCTGATGTAGGCGGACATAGTAGAGGTTGGCCGGGTCGCCGTCGATACCGGCGACGATATGGCCCGCGACCGTCGTGCCCTCAAATCCACCAATGTCCTCGGAGGGGCCTCCTTGGCCAGGACAATCGAGAGCAATGAGCGCCATGCCCATGCCCGCAAACGACGCCTGCTCAAACCAGCTGCGGCTCGCACCCGGATATCCATGGAACTGAAGCACCAGCGGCATGGGCTCCTCCGAGACCGGCTTGAGGTACTTGGCATGCAGGCGTGCACCACACATGCCGGTATACCAGAGGTCGAAAAACCGACAGGTCGCGGAATCCGCAACCGAAGCCGCTTCAATCGCATAATCGAGCTCGACGGCGTCGGCCTCGGCCATGCGGTCCTTCCAAAAGAAATCGAAATCCGATGGACGGGGCATAGCGCCTCGATATTCACCAAATTGCTGTTGTAGCTCCTGAGCACTTGGCATGGCTCGTGAACCCAACCTTTCGAAATCGCAACGGAGGTGCGCCCGGTAAGGGAACCGGGCGCACGGGAGGGAAAGCGAGGCTACTCGCCGAGCTTGGGATGCAGCAGCGACGGCGCAGCGCCGAGCAGCATCTTGGTGTAGGGGTCCTGAGGGTGCTGGAAGACCTGCTTGGCCTCGCCCTGCTCGACGATCTTGCCGCCATTCATAACGATGATGTCGTCAGAGATATAGCGGACCGTCTGGATGTCATGGCTGATGAACACCATGGCCAGGCCGAGCTCCTTCTTAAGGTCGGTCAGCAGGTTCAGAATCTGCGCGCGGACCGAAACGTCCAGAGCCGAGGTGGGCTCGTCAGCGATGATGGCATCGGGGTTCAGCGACAGGGCACGGGCAATTGCGACGCGCTGGCGCTGGCCGCCCGAAAGCTGGCCGGGAAGAACCTCGGCGGCGGAGCTGGGCAGACCGGTGAGCTCCAAGAGCTCCTTGACGCGCTTCTCCTGCTCGGCCTCGGTACCCAGGTTGTGGACGCGCATGGGGTCGAGCAGTTGCTCGCGAACGACCATGCGGGGGTTGAGCGCCGTGGCCGGGTTCTGGAACACGACCGAGATGACGCGACCCATGTGGCGACGGTCCTCGGCGGTACGTTTGGTAACGTCCTTGCCCTTAAAGTAGACCTTGCCGCTCGTGGGGGCCTGCAGGCCGCACATGACGTTGGCGGTGGTGGACTTTCCGCAACCGGACTCGCCGACGATGCCGATGGTCTGTCCGGGCATGAGCTTAATCGTTACACCCTGGACGGCGTGAACCAGGTTGGGGTGCAGAATCGAGCCGGTACGGGTCCTAAAGGTGACGTGGACGTCATCAAGGAAGATGATCGGCTCGACGCCGTTGACTGCGGTCTCGCTCATCTACATCACCTCCGCGTGAGGGGTCAAACCATTTGCCTTGAGCACCTCGTCGGGGAGCTCGGAATAGAAGTGCTCGGTGCCGGGCACGCGCTTGAAGACCGGACGGGTGTCCAGGCCAATGCGCGGATGGCTCGAGCGGGGCGCGAAGCGATCGCCCTTGGGGAAATCGCGCGGGCTGGGAACAGCGCCGGGGACCTGGTGCAGACGGCCCGAGCCGCTCTCGATGGACAGGACGGAGCCCAGAAGGCCGCGGGTGTACTCGTGAATCGGGTTGGTGAGCAGCTCCTTGGTGGGCGCCTGCTCGATAACCTGACCGGCGTACATAACCGTGATGTTATGGGCAACCTCGGCGACCAGCGCCAGGTCATGCGAAACGAAGATCATGGCAAAGCCGAGCTTGGCCTGAAGATCGTTGAGCAGCTTGATGACCTGCTTCTGGACGGTAACGTCCAGAGCGGTCGTAGGCTCGTCGCAGATGACCAGCTTGGGGTCGCGGGTAAGGGCCATAGCGATCAGAACGCGCTGACGCTGGCCACCGGAAAGCTCATGCGGATAGCTCTCGAGCGTACGCTTGGGATCGAGGCCCACGAGCTCCAGGAGCTCCTCGGCGCTACGGGTGCCGCCACGCTTGGTGAGCTGCTTCATCTGGGCGGAAATGAGCATGGAGGGGTTGAGCGAGGACAGGGCGTCCTGATAGACCATGGCGATATCGGTACCGCGAAGGCCGAACCACTCCTTCTTGCTCATCTTGAGCAGGTCGCGGCCCTCCCAGAGAACCTCGCCGGAAAGATGCTCGTCATCGTCGGTCAGGCCCATGATGGCCAGCGTGGTGATGGACTTACCGCAGCCGGACTCACCGACCAGGCCCATGGTCTGGCCGGGACGGACATCAAAGTTGACGTGGTCGACGACGTTGATATCACCGTGGTGTTCAAACTGGATGCAGAAATCGCGGACCGAAAGGATCGGCTCAACGGACTCATCGGGCACATGGCGGTCGTTACGCTTGAGTTCGACATCACGCAGAGCGCCAAGACGGGCGGACAGGGACTGAGCCTGCTCCTTGTAGGCGCGAACGGGGTCGGAGACCAGCAGGTCGGCCTCGCGGCGCTTGGAGGAGTCGGTCGGATCCAGGGCGGCGGAGGGAGCAGCGGCCATGGCGTCGGTAATGCCCTCGGACAGGATGTTGAGTGCCAGGCAGGTGATCATGATGGCCAGGCCCGGGAACAGCGCCTGCCACCAACGGCCAGCGAGCACGCCACCGCGAGCGTCAGCGAGGATGTTACCCCAGGTAGCGGTAGGCTCCTGAATACCAGCGCCGATAAAGGTCAGCGAGGCCTCGAAGATGATGGCATCGGCGACCAGAGTAACGGTGAAGACCATAATCGGGGCGATGCAGTTGCGCAGGACGTGCTTGATCAAAATCCACGGAGCCTTGGCGCCGGAAACGATGACCGCGCGGACATAGTCCTCGCCGTACTCGGACACGATGTTGGCGCGCACGATACGGGCAATCTGCGGAGTATACATAAAGCCGATGGCGAAGATGATCGACGGCACGGAGTTGCCCAGGATGGAGACGAAGACGGCCGCGAGGGCGATGCCCGGGATGGACATGATGATGTCCAGGATGCGCATGATCGCCTCGGAAACGGACTTGCGCGAAACCGCCGCGAGGGCGCCCACGACCGAGCCGCAGACCAGAGCCATGGCAGTGGCGCCAAAGCCAATGATCAGCGAGTAACGGCCACCGTAGAGCATACGCGACAGAATGTCGCGACCCTTATCGTCGGTACCGAAGATAAATCCGTTGCCGGGAGCCTGGCGAGCAGTGAAAATCTCGACCGGGCTATAGGGGGCGAGCAAGGGAGCAAGAATCGCAGTAAGGGCGACCAGCACCAGCACGACGGCGGCAATCTTAGAAGACAGCGTCATCTTCTTCCAGCCACCGAGCTTGAGCCCCTTGGAGGCAGCTTTCTCGAGCTGCTCGGTTTGCTTCTCTCGAATCTTTACCATAATCTACACCGTCCTGATGCGCGGGTTGATGAGCAGGTAGAGCATGTCAACCACGATGTTGATGATGATGAAGGCAAGAGCAACGACGATGACGACGCCCTGAACCAGGTTCGCCTCGTTGCCCTGAACGCCCTGCAGAATCGCAGTACCCATGCCGGGGAGGTTGAAGATGACCTCGATGACGACAGCACCGCCCATAAGGTAACCGATCTTAAGACCGAGGGTGGTGACCGGGGTGATCAGCGCGTTGCGCAAAACGTTGATGCCGACGACGACCTTCTCGGGAACGCCGGCGCCGCGAGCCATACGGACATAGTCCTTATCGAGCTCCTCAACCATGGCCGTACGCACGATACGAGTCATCTGGCCCGTCAGCGGGAATGCCAGAGCGATAGCGGGCATGATCATACGTCCCAGATAGCCAGCCGGGTTGGTGGTGAAGTGAGGCAGAGCACCGGATGCCGGGAGCACCTTAAGGTAGGAAGAGAACAGCAGAATCAACAGAACGGCAAGCCAGAACGACGGGGTTGCCAGGCCGGCGATGGAAAAGACGCGGATCACTTGGTCCGGCCATTTATCGCGATACAGTGCCGCGATGACGCCGAGTAAAAACGAGACGACCGCGCCGATGGCAAGACCGATGAAGGTCAGCTGCATCGTGACTGGCAGGGCCGTGGAGATGCGCTTGGCAACGGAGTTGCGAGCAGCACCATAGGTGCCCATGTCACCATGGATCAGATCGCCCATGTAGCGCACGTAGCGCACGGGCCAGGGGTCGTCCAGACCATACTTCTCATGGTACTCGGCAACCGCCTCGGGCGAGGCACCGTCACCCAACGCCGTATAGGCGGGGTCGGTCTTGGAGAACGACATAAGGAAGAACACCAGGACGGTGACGCCCAATGCCATGATCGGCAGCGCCACGAGACGCCTTCCAATCAAACGTAGAAAGTTGTTCACGTTCTCTCCCCTTTCTTTTGTCGGTAGGACCAACTGGTATATGAGTATGGATACTCATTACAAGACCCGAGCGACATCGAGGCCGCCCGGGTCTTTGTTTCAACTATGAGGACGTTGCCTTACGACCGACGCCCCACATATGACTCAAGCGAGTCTTAGGCCTTGACGGTCGCGACGCCCCTGAAGGACATGCTCGTCGTGCCGATGCCCTTGAAGCCATCGAGGGCCTCGCCGTTGGGCGCGGTGGACGGATCGTCCCAGGAAGCGGAGACGGTCTTGACGTGGACAACGGGGTACAGAACAGCGTTGTCGGCGATGATGTCGAAGCACTCGTTCCACTTCTTCTGCTGCTCGTCGCCCTCGGCGGCAAGAGCCTCGTCCATGAGACCGTGGAGCTTCTCCCACTCAGCGGACTCCTTCCACGGGCAACGGGTCTGCATCCAGACGTTGTCGCCGTACCACCAGTTGAGCAGCAGGTCGGGGTCAGCGCCGAAGCAGGACGGATCGCCAGGGGCAAGGAGGATATCGTAGGCCTCGCCGCCGTCGATGGCAGCGTAGGTGGCCGGCGAGGTATCGGTCTGGATGGTCACCTCGAAGCCGAGAGCGTCGAGGTCGTTCTTGACCTGGGCGGCCATGCCCTTAATCTGCTCGTTGTCGGTGGTGCGCAGGGTGATGGCACCCGGGGTGATGCCGGACTCCTCGATGAGCTTCTTGGCCTTCTTGGCGTCAGTCTTGTACACCGTGGAAGCCTCATGATAGTTGGTGAAGCTCTTGGGCAGGTAGCAGCTGGCAGCGGTGGCAAGGCCGGCGAAGGTGTTGGTGATCATCTTCTCGGTGTCGAGCGCGTACATGACGGCCTGACGGACCTTGACGTTGTTCCAAGGCTCCTTGGCGACGTTGAACATGATGAAGCGGGTGCCGAAGCCCTGGACGTTATCGATCTTGCAGCCGGCGCTCTCGAGCTGGTCGACGGCGTCAGCGGTGACGAGCTCCATAACGAGCGTGGAGCCTTCCTGCTGGGCTGTGACACGAGCGGTGGGGTCGGTCAGGATGCTGTACTGGATCTTCTTATCCTCGGCAGCATACTCACCGTTGTACTCGGGGTTGGGAACCAGGGTGATCTCGGTATCGGAGATAGAGTCGTACATCCAGGGGCCGGAGCCGATCGGCTGCTTGGCGCGATCCTCCTCGGACTGGGTAGCCGGGGTAACGCGGATGATGGCCAGACGATCCTTGAGCAGGGAGAAGTTGGGGACCTTGGTCTTGACCGTTACGGTGCTGGCGTCCTTGGCCTCGATGGACTCGAAGGGCTGGAAGAACGGAGCATAGGTAGCGGAAGCAGCGCAAGCGGTGTAGGAAGCGACGACGTCGTCAGCGGTGACCTCGGTGCCATCGGAGAACTTGGCGCCCTTGCGGATGGTGACCTCGAAGGTGGTGTCGTCCACGGACTTGGGATCGTCGGTGGCGAGCTCGTTGAAGGTGCTGTAGTCGTGGTAATCGATGCCGTAGAGGCCCTCGACGACGTGCCAGTTAGCACCCAGGCCCACAGCGGAGCCGGTGCTGGCGGGATCGAAGCTGGACGGAGCGTAAGCGGAACCAGCGGTGATCACGCCGCCACCACGGTTGGCGGAATCGGTGGAACCGGAAGCGGAACCCTCGTCGTTAGAGCTGCCACCGCAGCCGGTGAGACCAAGCCCTGCGACAGCAGCGACGCTGCCGGTGAGGCCGAGGAACGAACGCCTGGACATACCCTTGTTGATGATGGCCATGTCTTCTCCTATCAATAGAGAATCTTACCCGGGAGCACCTAGACTTGCCCCCGCGCAACTTGCGGACGATATATACCTTACCTATCGACGAACCCAACTGAGGTGCCGCGCTCGGTGACCGATACATACATACGCTTGAACGGTATTTACTACCGTTCACCGAATTCATTGACAAACGATTCGCCAGACAGTATGTATCGACGAGGTGAGATATCAGTCTTCGTCAACCCGCAGGATAGCAGGGTTGTTCACCATGGCTAGTCAAACGTTTTAGCGTTAATAAAACCCGAAATCGACAGGTAATCGCCGCGAAATAAATGATTGAAAATCGGCCAATCATGTATATCAGTTGTTTAGAAGCGCGTTTAGTTTTCGGAACGGTTGGCCGATGCCTGGGCGCGCTCGGCATTCCATGCAACAAGTGCCTCGTGGACCGCTTTGGCGACATCGGCCGGAACGCCTTGAACTTCTGCAATCTCCTGCTCGCTTGCCGCGCGCAAACGCTTCATCGAGCCAAAATGGCGCATAATGGCACGTTTTCTGGTGGGTCCCACGCCCGGAACGTCGTCAAGCACCGAAACCGTCATAGCCTTATCGCGCAACTCGCGGTGGAACGTAATCGCAAATCGGTGGGATTCATCGCGAACCTGCTTGATCAGATAAAGCGAAGCGGAGCCGGTCGGTAGCACGACGGGAGTCTCGTCCCACGGCACGAAAACCTCCTCATCGGCCTTTGCCAAGCCACAGACTGGTATATCGAGGCCGAGCGCCTCAAGTTGCTTAATTGCAGCGGTCAATTGCGGCTTGCCGCCATCGACAACGAGCAAATCGGGGCGTGAGCCAAAGCGCTCGTCCGCCATGCGCTCGGGAGCATAGCGACGCCCCAGAACCTCGGACATCGATACGAAGTCGTTCGCCTCGTCCAATTCGGCCTGAATTTTAAAGCGACGATACTGGCCCTTGTCGGCACGGCCGTTGGTAAATACCACCATCGAAGCGACGGTAAAGGTGCCGTGCAACGTCGAGATATCGAAGCACTCGATGCGCAACGGCGGCGCAGGCAGCGCCAGCGCGCTTTCGAGCTCCAGGAGCGCCTGATTGGTGCGATCGTCAGCATACCCCGTGCGCATCATGTAGCGCATGAGGGCATGGCGCGCATTTTTGGAAGCCATATCGAGCAGGCGGTGCTTTTCGCCGCGCTGTGGCCTATGGAGACGGCAAGAGCGTTCGCGCTTGCCCGCAAGCCACTCCCCCAACGCTTCGGCATCCTCAAGCTCGACAGAGAGATTGATCTCGGCTGGAATATCAGCCGTCTCGTCGTAATAGCGCTTAAGAAAGCCCGATTGAAGCTCTTCCTCGTCGACATCCAGGCCTTTATCGAGGATGAACTCGCAAGTTCGAACCGTTCGGCCCTCGCGAACGACAAAGACACAGGCGGCAGAGATAGTCTCTTCGCGATAGAAGCCGATGACGTCGATATCGACGCTTGATGGAAAAACGACCTGTTGGCGATCGTCCAGGCCCCTAATGACTTCCAGGCGACGCTTGACGCGAGCCGCACGCTCAAAATCGAGCGTCTCGGCTGCCTCCGTCATCTCGGACGTAAGCTCGTCGACGACATCCTTGCGATGGCCCGACAAGAAACGTTCGACACGCTTGACGTTCTTGGCATAGTCGGCAGGGGAAATCGCGCCGACGCATGCGCCCGGCCCGCGCCCGACATGGTAGTCAAAGCAGGGACGCCCGTTTTGCGCGCAAATCATATTGACGATGTCTTCTTCGCCCTTATGAGATTCGACGATGCGGCGGCAGCGGCGCCATTCCGCACAGGATGCCGAGCAAATAGGAATAACCTTGCGTAGCGTATCGATGGTCTCACGCGCCGCACGGCTATCGGTATAGGGGCCAAAATAGCGCGTTCCCGGTTTATGACGCTCTCGCGTGTATTTAATAGCCGGAAACAAGTCGCTCTTGGTAATGGCGATAAAGGGATAGCTTTTATCGTCTTTGAGATCGACGTTAAAGTACGGATGGTACTGGCCAATCAGATTGCGCTCGAGCACCAATGCCTCGTGCTCGGTCTCCACCACGATATAGTCGAAGCTCGCCACCAGCTGCATCATGAGCGGGATCTTTTGACGCTCGTCCTGCAGCGTCACGTATTGACGCATACGGGCACGCAGGTTTTTTGCCTTGCCCACATAGATGACATCGCCCTTGGCATCTTTCCAAAGGTAGCAGCCGGGTTGCGTGGGAACACGCGAAACCTGCTCGGCAAGTGTTGGAATGTTGTCGTGACCTGCCACGCGCACCTACTTGCGACGAAGCAGCGCCGAGACCTCGGGCATCTTAAAGACGAAGGCAAGACCAAAAGTTACAGCGAGCGAGATGACGCCTGCGACACAAACGTAGCCCAGGGTAATGAGGATCGAGCTGCCAAGCACTCCGACAAAGTGCTCGAGTGCCCACATGACGCCGGCGCCCGCGGCAGCGCCCAAGCCACCGAACAATAGTCCGAAGAAACCGCCGTGCAGGATAGACTTGACCTGAAGGCCATGCAGACGACGGCGCAGCCACCACAGTGAGCATCCGACCAAGACCACGTAGTCAACGACGTACGAAAGCGCAATAGCCGGCATACCGTAGCCCAGCACCACGCCAAACAGCAGCACCGAACCGGCCTGACCGATAGCGGAGTACAGGCAATAGCGGCTATAAGGTTTCATATCGAGCAGGGCCGAGAAGCTCTTCTGCATCAGCACGACCACGCCGTAGAGCGGCAGGGAAAGTGCCAGATAGATAAGGAACTCCGACACCAGTGCCACACCGGATTCATCGAACTTGCCGGCGCAGTAGATCATGTTGAGCGGACGGGCGAAGACGATCAGATACATCGCAAACGGAATCAGGAAGAAGAGCATCTGGGCGACACCGCGCGAAATACCCGTGCGGACGCTGTCGTAATCCTTCTCCTGCGCATCGTGAGAGAGCTCGGTATAGAGTGCCGTCGAAAGCGAGGCGGCGATCAGCGCATAGGGCAATGTGTACCACAGGCGCGCATATGCGATGACGGAAGGGCCGGTCTCGGGCTGCACCACCAGCGCGGCGGCATTGGTAATGGAGGTCGAGACAAACATGCACACCGTGGCGAGCAGCGTCGGGATACCAAGCGCAATCGTCTGTCGCAGCGCGGGATCCTTAAAGTCGATATGGATATGAGGATGCACGCCATGCTTGCCAAGCGCGGGAATCTGGCAGGCCATCTGGACAAAGACGCCGAGGGTCGTACCAGCTGCGATCAAGATAATACCGGCCTGCCCGCCAAATTGTGCAGACACGGGAGCAAAGCCCATAAAGCTGGCGATGACGATGACATTGTTGAGAACCGGGGCAAACGTCGACCAGAAGTAGTCGCGGTGTGCGTTGAGAACGCCCGAGAACACCGAACCCAAGCCATAAAACAGAATTTGGATAGCAAAGAAGCGGAACATGAACGCAGCGATATCCATGCTGCCGCCATCGCCCGAAAGGAACGACTGCGTCCAAATAAAGCCGGGAGCAAACACGGTGCCCAGCAGCGAGATACCGCCCAGTAGCAGAAGCAGAATACCGAGCAGGTTACCGACATACTCGTTCGATGCCTCGCGGCCCTGCTCGCGCCTCACGCCCATATACACCGGCAAAAACGCCGTAACGAGCATGCCGCCCATCACGAGCTCGTAGAGCATGTTGGGCAGGTTGTTGGCAACCTGATAGGAGGACGAGAGCAGCGACATGCCGATGGCGGCCGCCATGGCCCACGTGCGGATAAACCCGGTGACGCGCGACACGATGGTCAGCACGGTCATGAGGCCAGCAGAACGACCAACCGTGGAGTAGTCCGACGAACCCATATCGTCTACGTCGTCCTGAGAGTCCTCATGAACCTCATCTTGTGGCAGTAAATCGTCCACGACGGCAAAGGAGCCGGTCATCGCAAAGGGATCGTCAACCAAAACGGCGTCATCGGCAGGTGCGACGTCATCGCTGTTCGACATGTTGTTTCCGGATACGGCATCATCATCGAATATGGCATGGTCGCCAAACACCGTGTCAACTTCTTTGGCGGCGACGGTTCGGGCAGAAAACGACAGAGGGTCCCAGTCGTCATCACCGTCGATGGCCACGCCCTCGACGGGATCGGTCGAACCAAGCGGCGACCATTCGTCATCCGAAAGAAGCGGTTCGCCATCATCATGAGCCGCGGGCTTGGCGGAACGAGCGGCAGGAGCGCTCTGCGGTGTGCTCTTTCCCTGGGCTGCTATCAAAAACACCGCCGTCTCATCGGGACGCGGCACACGAGGAGCCTCGGAGGCGATCGGCTTCACGCTGGCGCTCGATTGAGCGGCGGCCAAAAAGACAGCCGTCTCATCGGGACGAGCCGAAGAAAGAACCGTACGGGGAAGCGCCGTGCCGGCACCGGCGGCACGCAAGTACACGGCCGTCTCGCCCGGGTCAGCGGCAGCGGACCAGGCGTTTCGAATCTCGTTATCGAACGAAGCGGCCTCGGGCGCGGGCGTCTGAGGAGCCGACCCTTTTGCAAAGTGAGCTCCGCGCTTTGATTCTTCCTGCGGCATCGCTCAGTCCTCTCTCGTGATCGGGGCAACCGTCGCCCCGCAAAATGCAACTAAGTCATCGGGAGCAAGCTCAAGCTGATAGCCGCGCTTGCCACCCGAGATAAAAATGGTATCCCAAAGGACGCATGTCTCATCGATCAGCGTCCGAAAGCGTTTTTTCATACCGACCGGGCTGCAACCGCCGCGGACATACCCCGTCGCGGCAAGCAGATCTTTGACATGCATCATGGTCAGCGACTTTTCGCCTGCGGCACGCGCGGCGGCCTTGAGGTCGAGCTCGTCGGCAACGGGAATGCAGCACACGACATGGTCGTTGGACGGCGTCGTGCAGACCAGGGTCTTAAATCCCTGACCGGGCTCCTCGCCAAGCTGCTCGGAAATCGCGACGCCCAGCCCCGACGATTCGTCGCCATCGTCTTCGTACGTATGGAGAACATAGGAGATGCCGGCGCTTTCCAGCTCGCGCATCGCATTGGTTTTTGGCGTCTTAACAGCCTTTGCCATGGCACATCCTTTCCCTCGCAGAGCGACACAAGGATTAAGTATAGGGCCAATTCCGTCGCATATGCCATCTCGACACACAGAAGCGCCACCGAATCAGGAGGAATCGGTGGCGCTTCGGTACTACAACGTCTCTTTACTGCGCGTCGAGCTGCGCCTGACGCTCACGGTCACGCCTGAGCAGCGGCGCCAAGAACTTGCCCGTGTAGCTCTGCGAACATGCCGCGACTTGCTCCGGCGTGCCCGAGACCACGACGGTTCCGCCGCCATTGCCGCCCTCGGGGCCCATATCGATCAGGCGGTCGGCAACCTTGATGACATCAAGGTTGTGCTCGATCACCAGAACCGTGTTGCCCGCATCGACCAGGCGCTGCAAAACGTCGAGCAGCTGACGAACATCCTCAAAATGGAGGCCGGTTGTGGGCTCGTCCAAAATGTAGAACGTCTTGCCTGTCTGACGACGATGAAGCTCCTTGGCGAGCTTCACGCGCTGCGCCTCGCCGCCCGAAAGCGTCGTAGCGGGCTGGCCTAAGCTCACGTAGCCCAGACCCACGTCATATAGCGTCTGCAGCTTGCGCTTAATCTGCGGAATATTCCCAAAGAAAGCCAGTGCTTCGGTGACACTCATGTCGAGCACGTCCGAGATTGTCTTGCCGCGGTAGGTAACCTCGAGTGTCTCGCGGTTATAACGCTTGCCGCCACATACCTCACAGGGGACATAGATATCGGGAAGGAAGTGCATCTCGATCTTGATCTGGCCATCGCCCTTGCACGCCTCGCAGCGACCGCCGCTTACGTTAAAGGAGAAACGTCCCGGCGAGTAGCCGCGCGCCTTCGACTCCGGCGTGCTTGCAAATAGCGCACGCAGATCATCCCACAGGCCAATATAGGTCGCAGGGTTCGAACGCGGCGTGCGACCGATCGGTGACTGGTCGATATCGATTACCTTATCGATGCACTCAATGCCCTCAATCTTCTTGTACGGCCCCACGGGACGCGTCGAACGATGGATGGCATTCGTAAGCGCGGGCGCAATCGTATCGGTGACCAGGGAGCTCTTGCCCGATCCCGAAACACCGGTAACGACCGTGAGCGTACCGAACTCAATCTTGGCGGTAACGTTTTTGAGGTTATTAGCGCGGGCACCCGTGATCTTAAGACAGCCGCGGCCGGGCTTGCGGCGCTCATCGGGCACGCGGATCATCCGCTTGCCGGTCAAATAGGCACCCGTCATGGAATCGGGGCATGCCATGATATCGGCAGGCGTTCCCGCGGCGACCACGTGTCCGCCGTTAACGCCCGCACCGGGACCCATATCGATCACGTAGTCTGCAGCGCGAATTGTATCTTCGTCGTGCTCGACGACGATAACGGTATTACCGATATCGCGTAAGCGCTCGAGCGTCTTGATCAGGCGCTCGTTATCGCGTTGGTGAAGACCGATCGACGGCTCGTCCAGAATGTACAGAACGCCCATGAGGCCGGCGCCGATCTGCGTTGCCAGGCGAATGCGCTGGGCCTCACCGCCGGAAAGCGTCGCCGAGGCGCGATCGAGCGTCAGATAGTCGAGTCCGACATCGACCAGAAAACGCAGGCGCTCCAGGATTTCCTTGACGATGCGCCCGCCGATAAACTGCTGACGCTCGGTAAGCTCCAGGCCCTCAAAAAACTCGAGCGACTCGCGACACGACAGGCAGCAGACATCGTAAATGGACTTGCCGCCCACGGTGACGGCAAGCATCTCGGGGCGCAGGCGAGCACCGTGACAGCTCGAGCATGGCTCTTCGCGAATGTATTTCTCCAAGCGAGCCCTGGTGTTCTCGTTCGTCGTCTCGTTGTAGCGCTCGTACAGGATGTTGCGTACACCCGAGAACTTAGTATCCCACTGGCTGCGACGCCCATCGAGCTTTTGATAGTCGACCGAAATCTTCGTGTCGCCCATGCCATCCAAAAACGCACGACGCACCCGCGGGGGCAGGTCCTCCCATGGCGTATCGGCACTCACCTTAAAGTGCTTGCAGACCGCAGCAAAAATCTGCGGATAATAGTTGGAATTGCCGAACAGGCTGCCAAAGACTCCGTCGGCAATCGACTTTGAGGGGTCTTCAATCAGCGCCTCGGCATCGACTGTCTTTTTAAAGCCCAGACCATCGCACTCGGGACACGCACCATAGGGCGCGTTGAACGAGAAATCGCGCGGCTGCAGGTCGTCGATGGAATGCCCGTGCTCCGGGCACGCCAGCGCCAGCGAATACTCTAGCAGCTCGCCCTCGGTTCCCTCGGGAGCGTCGCGGTCGGGCAGCATGTACACGTTCACGTTACCGTGCGCCAGCGCCGTCGCCTGCTCAACGGACTCGGCAATGCGACCCAGGGAGTTCTCTCGAATCACGATACGGTCGACCACGACCTCAATGTCGTGTTTGAACTTCTTGTCCAGGTCAATAGGGTCGTCAAGCGAGCGCACCTCGCCGTCGACGCGCACACGGCTAAAGCCCTCCGCACGCAGGTCCTCAAACAGCTTGGCATATTCGCCCTTGCGTCCACGAACCACCGGCGCCAACACAAACGCGCGACGGCCCTCCCCCGCCGCCAGCACCTTATCGGCGACCTGATCGGTCGTCTGACGCTCAATGACACGACCGCACTCAGGACAGTGCGGCGTTCCCACGCGAGCAAACAGCAGACGCAGATAGTCGTAAATCTCGGTTACGGTGCCCACCGTCGAGCGTGGGTTTTTGGATGTCGTCTTCTGATCGATCGACACAGCCGGCGACAGGCCGTCAATCGAGTCCAGATCGGGCTTGTCCATCTGGCCCAAAAACTGACGCGCATAGCTCGAAAGGCTCTCGACGTAACGGCGCTGGCCCTCGGCATAGATGGTATCGAACGCCAGCGAGCTCTTGCCCGATCCGGAAAGACCGGTTATGACCACGAGCTGGTCACGCGGAATGGAAACATCGATATCGCGCAGGTTATGCTCGCGCGCGCCGCGGATAACGATAGAAGAATCAGACATGGAAGCTCCTTGCCTCCTACAACTTCAAATCACACTGACGATGAGTTTAGCGCACTCGACGCGCACAGATGTTCGTAATACAAGATTCGCAGACCTTTTGCGTTGTCTGACGCCGCAGGCTGCACGCTCGGTCCGTACTTTCGAATACCGTCGATCGGCTACCACGCATCATAAATGTCTCCCGCTCGCAAAGGAGGGTACAATGACGCTCGTGTCACACCGCGGGGCTCCGGCCCCAACATATACAAAGGAGTCAAACATGGGTTGCGAGCACGCACAGGCAGCCGGCGGGCAAACGTCGCCGTCGCAATTTGAGGAGAATACGCTGTCCGAGGTCAAGCGCGTTATCGCCGTGCTTTCCGGTAAGGGCGGCGTCGGCAAGTCATTCGTCACCGGCGCCATCGCCACGGAGCTTTCCCGCCACGGCCACAAGGTCGGCGTCCTCGATGCCGATATTACCGGCCCCTCTATCCCTAAGATGTTCGGCATGAGCGGACGTCACGTCCATGCCCTCGGTAACCTTATGCTGCCCGAAATCTCCGAGCACGGCGTCAAGGTTATGAGCTCTAACCTGCTGCTCCAAAACGAAACCGACCCCGTCCTCTGGCGCGGTCCGGTTATCGCGGGTGCCATCAGGCAGTTCTGGAGCGAAACCTCATGGGGCCCCATCGACTACCTGCTGGTCGACATGCCTCCGGGAACGGGCGACGTCGCCCTCACGGTCTTCCAGTCGCTGCCCGTCGATGGCATCGTCATCGTCACGAGCCCGCAGGATCTGGTCTCGATGATCGTCGCCAAGGCGGTCAACATGGCCGAAAAGATGAACGTCCCCATTCTGGGAATCGTCGAAAACATGAGCTATATCGAGTGCCCCGATTGCGGCAAGAAGATCGAGGTCTTTGGCAAGAGCAAGCTCCCCGAGGTCGCCGAGCGTTACAACCTCGAGATCCTAGGGCAGCTTCCCATCAATCCGGCACTCGCCGAGGCTTGCGATAAGGGAGAGGTTGAGACCGCACTGCCCGCACGTATGCTGCCCCAGGCCGTCTCTGCCGTCGAGGCCATTGCCCCGCACGAGACCGCCGAGGCCTAAGTGAACGCAAACGCCTCCTATGACGTCTTGGTAATCGGCGGCGGGGCCTCGGGTCTCGCCGCCGCCATTACGGCCGCACGCGCAGGCAAAAGCGCCTGCATCGTTGAGCGCGATGTTGCCTGCGGCCTCAAACTCCTTGCGACCGGCAACGGCCGCTGCAACCTTTCCAACGAATCAATTGATTTCCAGCGGTACAACCACCCCGCATTCGTCGAATCCGTCATGGGTCCCCAGCCCGAGCAAGAGCTCGGCAGTTTCTTCTCCTCGCTGGGCATCATGACGACCTCCGAGGAGGGCCGGCTGTATCCGCGCTCCCTTCGTGCCGAATCGGTGCGCGATGCGCTTCTCAACGCTTGCAATCACCTGGATATCACCTTGATCTGTGGAGCAAACGTCGCCTCGGCATTCAAAGTCCCCGAAGGCTGGGCACTCCAAATAGACCGTCCCGCGCGAGCACTCAAGGCAAAAAAGCACGACGACCGAAAATCCGAACTACGCTCGCTTCGGAAGGCGCTCGCCGACACCCCTCGCACGAACGAGACGCTGCAGGCAAAGGCCGTAATTATCGCTACGGGCGGCAACCCTGCCGACATCGCGAAGACGTTCAGTCTTTCCCTCACCCCGCAGCAACCCGTCCTCTGCCCTGTGTCGGCATCGGTCTTCGGCGACCAGACTGCGCTCAAGACACTGGATGGCCTGCGCGTCCGCGCCCGCTTGACGCTCACCCGCAATCACGAGGAGCTCTGGCGCGAAGACGGCGAAGTGCTCTTCCGAACCTTTGGCATCTCGGGCGTTGCCGCCTTTAACCTCTCCCGTCGCGTCCAGCGCGGCGACACGATTCTGCTCGACGTTTTCCCCGACCTCTCCAAAGACGAGTTGCTCGATTTGCTCAACCAGCGAGTTGAGTTGCTCGGTGGCTTTTCGCCCCGCGACTCCCGCTGGCTCGACGGCATGCTCGCCCCGCAGTTCTCTCACGTTGTCTGCACCGCATTCGAACAGTGCCACCCCGAGTCGCACGACGTCATCCATCTGGTCTCAATCCTCAAGCACTTTAAGCTGCTCGTCGAGGGAACGACAGAGGAGCGTTCGGCCCAGGTCACGCGCGGCGGCGTGCCCATCGAGAGCGTCTCAGCTCCCAACCTCTGCGTGAGCAACGCGGCAGGTGCCCCACTTTACATCTGTGGCGAGGCGCTCGACATCGATGCCGATTGCGGCGGTTTCAACCTTGCGTGGGCTTGGATCTCGGGTATTCGCGCTGCAAGCAGCCTATAGCCGCGCAGTCTATAATCAAAACGCATTCGGGCCGTCTGGGACACCGGGCGGCCTCTTTCTTGCATCTAAGGAGACCTCGATGATCGAAATCACCCAAGTCCACGCGTCACTCGATGAGGCCGGCGACGAAACCGCCTGCCTTGCTATTGGTAGACGCGCCGTCAAACGAGCCCTGCGATGCGAGGATTCCCAGATTAAAGCCATTGAGCTCCATCGCAAGTCAATCGACGCCCGTAAAAAGCGAGATGTCCATTTTATTTTGAGCTTTCGAGTTGAGCTGACAAGCTCCCGACTCGAGCAGGAGGTGGTCGACCGCGTCGCCGAGCGCGACCGCTCGCGCATCCGCATGGTAGACGGCGAGGCTCCTTCATTCCCCAACCCTGTCCCGAATGCACCCAAGGGGCGTCCCGTCGTTGTCGGCGCCGGCTGTGCCGGTCTCTTCGCCGCCCTCACCCTTGCCGAAGCGGGCCTTAAACCCCTGCTCATCGAGCGCGGCGACCCCGCACTTCGCCGCTCGGAAGCGATTGATCTCTTTCTTAAGGAGCGTATCCTCGACCCCGAAAGCAATATCCAATTTGGCCTGGGCGGCGCAGGGACCTTCTCGGACGGCAAGCTCAACACGGGAACCAAGAATCCTGCCCATCGACTGATTCTTGAGACCTTCGTCGAAGCGGGCTCACCTCGCGACATCCTGTGGGACGCCAAGCCGCACATTGGCTCCGACATCCTCCCCACCGTCGTCACCAACATTTCTCAGCGCATCGAGCGGCTCGGTGGAACCGTCCGCTATCGAACAAAGCTCGTCAATATTCGAACCGATGGATCTGGTGCCATCACCGGCGTCGATGTCCAACCGCCCCAAGAGACCACATGCGAGACAATCGCCACAAAGCACCTCATTCTCGCGTGCGGCCATTCCGCCCGCGACGTATTCGAGCCTCTCAAAGAACATAACGTTACCCTCGCGCAAAAGACCTTTGCCATGGGTGTGCGCATCGAGCATCCACAGCGCGACATCGACCGTGCCCAATATGGCCCTTCGGCGGGGCACCCGGCACTCGGAGCAGCCCCCTACAAGCTTGTCGCCCATCTCCCCAACGGCCGCAGTGTGTTCTCGTTTTGCATGTGCCCCGGCGGACAGGTTGTCGCGGCCTCTTCCGAGCAGGGCCATCTGTGCGTCAACGGTGCCAGCCTCAATGCCCGCGACGGGCGCAACGCGAATGCCGCCCTACTCGTTAACGTCACACCTGACGACCTTCCCGGCGATGATCCGCTCGCAGGCATTGAGCTCCAGCGCGCCTGCGAGCGAGCCGCTTATCGCCTGGGCGGCTCCAACTGGAACGCGCCGGCACAGCTCGTCGGGGATTTCCTTGCCGGGCGCGCCAGCACGGCACCCGGAAAGGTAAAACCGACCTATCCACTTGGCGTGACCTGGACGGCGATCGACGATGCCCTCCCGCGGCATATCGTCGAATCGCTTCGTTTGGGAATCCCCCTGCTCGGTAAGAAACTGCGTGGCTATGACCGCCCCGATGCGGTCCTCACTGGCGTGGAGACGCGTTCGAGCTCCCCGGTCACCGTCACCCGCGATCGAACATGCCACGCCGTGTCGACTCCGGGCCTTTACCCTTGCGGCGAGGGTGCCGGATATGCCGGCGGCATCATGAGTGCCGCCACCGACGGCATCCGTTGCGCTGAGGCGCTGATAGCAGACATCTAGTGCACGAACTCCCGCGTCCGAACGACACAGGCCCCAAGCTCCACAGGGAACTCGGGGCCTGTTCGCTACTTCCTGAATCGTGCACCCTGGCGTTTTCTGCCCGAAGCAAAGGTAGAGCCCTTGCGAGCCTGCGAACGCAAACGCTCAATCGTTTCGTCCTCAGATGCGCCCTCAAGCATCGCCCGAATCTGAACGACGGCATCGCGCAGACGCGCCGCCTCCTCAAAGTCCATGGCGGCGGAAGCGTTACGCATGTCTTCCTCCATGGTCTCGACGATCCGCACGAGCTCGTCATGCGGTAGCCCTTCTAGCTGCTCGACAAGCGTTTGCTCGGGTGCCACCGTCTCCGGCGCGGCGCCCTCGCCGTTTTCATCGGGCGTATAGAACGCACCATGGCCCAGAGAGTCGCCCTTCGAGCGTCCCTTCGAGCCCACAGTCTTTTCGGCCTCGGCAATAAAACTCGAAATGTCGTTAATGGCCTTGCGGACCGTCTTGGGCACAATGCCATGCTCTTCGTTATATGCCATCTGAATCTCACGACGGCGCTGCGTCTCCTCGATGGCTTCTTTCATCGAATCGGTCACAACGTCCGCATACATGATGACCTCGCCGTCGGCATTGCGGGCCGCACGACCAATCGTCTGAATCAGCGAACGGCGGTTGCGCAAGAAGCCTTCCTTGTCGGCGTCGAGAATTGCCACCAGCGAGACCTCGGGAAGGTCTAGACCCTCGCGAAGCAGGTTAATGCCAACGAGAACATCGATCTTTCCCTCGCGCAGCGTTCGCAGGATCTCGACACGGTCCATCGTCGCTGTATCGGAGTGCATGTAATTGACCTTAATGCCGGCATCAAGCAGATGGTCGGTCAGGTCCTCGGCCATGCGCTTGGTGAGCGTGGTCACCAGCACGCGCTCCTTGCGGGCAACGCGCTCGCGAATCTCGTCCTCAAGATCGTCAATCTGCCCACGAACCGGACGCACATCGATCTTGGGGTCGAGCAGGCCGGTCGGACGAATAATCTGCTCAACGTCGTTCTGGCTAACCCGCAGCTCATAGTCGCCCGGCGTGGCCGAAACGTAGATGAACTGGGGAATCCTCGCCTCAAACTCATCGAAACGAAGCGGGCGGTTATCGAGTGCCGAAGGCAGACGAAAACCATGCTCCACCAGCGTCACCTTACGCGAGCGGTCGCCTTCGTGCATGCCGCGGATCTGCGGCACCGTTACATGACTCTCGTCGATGATACAGAGCATGTCCTTAGGAAAGTAATCGATCAGGGTAAACGGCGGCTCGCCCGGTTTTCGACCGTCCAGATGACGCGAGTAGTTCTCGATGCCGTTACAAAAACCCATGGTCTCGAGCATCTCGAGATCATAGTCGGTGCGCTGCTGCAGACGCTGCGCCTCGAGCAGCTTATCAGTCGCCTTGAGCTCGGCCACACGCTTCTCGCACTCTTCGCTGATTGATTTCAGGGCCGCTTTGACCTTAGGCTTCTCAGTCACGTAGTGCGAGGCCGGCCACACGGGAATGGCCTCGTACTCACGCAGCATCTCGCCGGTGACCTCGTCGATCTCGGCAATCAGCTCGACCTCGTCGCCAAAGAACTCAAACCGCAACGGATGCTCGGCATAGGGCGGATACACGTCGACGACATCGCCGCGCACGCGGAAGGTGCCACGTGCCAAATCATAGTCATTGCGATCGTACTGGATATCGATAAGCGCATGGATAAAGTCATCGCGCTCGAGCGGCACCTTCTTGTCGACGTTCGGAGCTAGGCCCGCATAGTCCTCGGGGGAGCCAATGCCATAGATACACGAGACCGATGCGACGACGATCACATCGCGTCGAGATAGCAGCGATGCCGTCGCCTGATGGCGCAGCATCTCGACCTCTTCGTTAATCGAGGAGTCTTTCTCGATATACGTATCACTCTGCGGTACATATGCCTCGGGCTGATAGTAATCATAGTACGACACAAAATAGACCACGGCGTTGTTAGGGAAGAATTCCTTGAGCTCGCTCGCGAGCTGAGCGGCAAGCGTTTTATTGGGAGCCATGACCAACGTCGGCTTCCCCAGGGCCTCAATAGTCTTAGCCATCGTGAAGGTCTTGCCCGAACCAGTCACGCCCAGCAAAACTTGATAGCGATCTCCGTCCCTCACGCCCTGCACAAGCGACTCAATGGCCTTAGGCTGAGAACCAGCGGGCTCGTATGGAGACACGACCTTAAACGGCACCTCAGAGCCCTCAACGCCAAAACGTTTGAGCTCTCCTCCAACACGCTCAACTTCAAATTCCGCCATGGATAGTCCTAACTCATATATCTGCAGTATACGCAGGCGGCAGGCATAGTCCTATACGAACCGATCGGGATAAAGGGTCTTGTAGCGAACCCAGGCATTATTGACACGAATCAGATACGCCTGCGTCTCGGGAAAGGTGATTGCATTATGAAGCGACGTGCTCTGCTGCGCCCATCCGTCGACATTGCCCATGCCGGCGTTATAGGCGGCAATGGCACTGTCAGTCGACCCGTTAAAATACGTTAGAAGATACGAAAGGTACGCACATCCAAACTCGATGTTCGTAACGGGATCGTTAAGGTTGTCGGCTGAATACTCGCTACCATCGACAAGACCCTTGGCAATCATATCCTGGGCAGTCTCGGGCATCAGCTGCATCAATCCCTGAGCGCCTTGATTCGACTCAGCCTCGGGATCCCAATTCGATTCCGACTTTATGACAGCACACACCAGATACGGATCGAGATTGTGCGAAATGCTCGATTGCTTTATGTACGCCTCGTAGTCAATCGGATACAAAGGCTTAAAGAAGGCGGCAGGTGCATACGAGTAGACGAGCGAAATAATGCCGAAGACGAACATAACGGCAAGTGGCGCCACGCGATACCACGTAAAGAAACGTGTCTTAGGCATCAGGCTCCTCCTTATCCACTATGTCCCCAAAGCCATGGCGCGCAAGCCATGCGTCCAGTTGTTCAAAGAGCGAGTTATCGCCTGCCGCATTATCGATTACCGTCGTAGCGAGATTGCAAAGCAAAGCCTCATCAGGTTGGCATGCAGAGCGCGCATCAAAATCAGAGGACTCCATACCACGATGGATGGCACGCTCGCGACGAACTGCTAAAGGAGCGCTGATAACCAGAATTTCATCAGCCAGGCCAAAAGCATCCTCAAAACCAGTCGGGGCAGAAACCTCGACAACCGCAAAGGGATAACGGGAGGACGAAACCGTGCAGCAGACAGGATCGAGAATCCTCAGTGACAGCTGTTCGATGAGAACAGGGTGCACAATGCTATTGAGCCTTGCAACCGCATCAGGAGAAACAAAGGCGCGAGAAGCGAGGATGTTGCGCCGAACGCCGCCCTCCCCGTCCAGAATGTCCCAACCGAATTCTTCCGCGAGGGCATTGACGATATCGGAGCCTGGCACATACAGCGATTTGGCAAGCTCGTCCAGATCGATAAGCATGGCGCCATGAGATTTGAGATAGCGGCAGGCAGTCGACTTACCCGAAGCAATATTGCCCAAGACAAAAACGGTAAACATCAAGTCCTCCCTAACGCCAATGGGAGTTATTATCGCGCAAATACAAAAGAAGGACTCAAAATACAGCCAAACAGTAAGACAAGCTAAACGAAGGCGAGTTCTGTATTACAGCTCTCTATCAAACGCAAAAAAGGGGGAGGCCGCGAGGCCTCCCCCTTCTCAGTTCAAGCGCACGGCTCGGTGCCGTCCA